>DNBZ01000239.1 GCA_003484585.1 Bacteroidota bacterium
TCCTTTTTTTCTAAATTGGGTAACCTGTGCTAGTAAAATAGCTTCTGCTCCTAGGCTATCTGTTATTTGACTATAAGTAGTGTCTCCGTCTATTGCTAATGCTAAGGTGTAGCTCTGCCCTTTGGCTACAAATGCCATAAGTATTAAGATGAAAATTGGGATAACTTTGTGCACTAGCTTAGCGTACAAAGATAAACGATTATCTACACTCAACTAGTATAGCCATTGGCTGGAATATACATACATATCCCATTTTGTAAGAAAGCTTGCTTCTACTGCGATTTTCATTTTTCGGTATCTTTTCAGCAAAAAGACGAAGTGGTTGCTTCGCTTATTAAAGAGCTTAAGGAAAGGAAAAATTTTATAGGGCAAGAAGAAGTGAAGACGATATACTTTGGAGGAGGGACTCCAAGTGTGCTGAGTGCGGGCAATATTTCTGAAATTTTGAAAGAAGTATATGCTCAATATACCGTAAATGATAATGCGGAAATCACCTTCGAATGTAATCCAGATGACCTTAGTAAAGAATATCTAGTAGGACTAAAGGAGTGCGGAGTAAATAGACTGAGTATTGGTATACAAAGCCTAAATGATGAATCCTTGACTTGGATGAATAGGAGTCATAACGTAACACAAGCACTGCAAGCGATAGATTCTGCTGCTGCTTTTGGCTTTCGCGATATGAGTATAGACTTGATCTATGGAATCCCCATGCTAACAGAGGATGAATGGAGACAGACCTTGAAACGAGCTTTGGCTATGCCGATAAACCACTTGTCTGCCTATAGTCTTACATTAGAAGAAAACACACCCTATAATAAGCTAGTAGAGCAAAAAAAATACAAGAAACCCAATGATGATGATGCTTCTCGCCATTTTGAAATATTGCTAGAAGAAATAAAACTAGCAGGGTGGGAGCACTATGAAGTGTCTAATTTTTGCAAAGCCGGTAACTACTCTAAGCATAATACTGCCTACTGGCAGAATGTAAAATATCTAGGAATAGGACCTTCTGCTCATAGTTTTGATGGGAGGGGCAGGCACTGGAATGTACGGAGTAATAAAGAGTATATTCAGAAAACACAAGCAGGTGAGTCAGTCTCAGAAAGTGAAGAACTAAGCACGAAGGACATAGTGAATGAAACTCTACTTACGGGCTTGAGAACGAAATGGGGTGTTAACTTAGCAGAAGTAAAGGAGCAATATGAATATGATATTGCGGCTACGAACCAAACTCAAATAATGGAGTGGCAGCAAAAAGACTGGTTAGAGATGAAGGATGGAGTTTTAAGACTTCGAGCAGATGGTTTTCTATTTGCAGACTATATAGCGAGTGAGTTGTTTGTTCTATAAGGTTTACTCATCCCACACATCATCGTAGTTTTTAGTTTCTACGGTTTCTTCTTCCAATGTACCTTCCCCTTTTAGAGCCTGTATAAACTTTTTCTTTTCTTTAGTTAACTCTTCAGCTACGTTTTCTTTTACTATAGTTCTGTCGTAGCTTATTTTCAGATTGTCTGGTGTTCCTTCCATCAGCACGTATGCTGTAAGACCTCCTTTTGTGTTTTTCTCTATTCTTTTTTCAGCTTTCTTAGCGATCCAGTTCGCTTTGGTAGCTAGCAGTTCGGCTACACTTATACCCATACTATATTTCATATAGTTTTCGAAGGTGTGCGTCCCCTCTATCTCTAGATTCATAGCGTTATTCTCTATCATCATACGTGGGATAAAGATGGTTTGATCAAAAATTTCTATGGTGTTTTTGAGAGTCTTAAACTTGACATTTTCCAGGTCCTTTATATGGACAAATGAGGAAAGTTTTTTGAGTGGTTCGTAGCCAATAAGAGCTCCGTTTTCTATAGTAACATTGGCTTTTGCATATAGCTTTGGCATTATAGGTTTTAGATTTTGGTCCAGTATCACCTTGGCTAGTATGGAGCCGCTCAATGTGCCGCTGAGGTGCTCAGAGGTAATCTCGCTTTGCTCGAAATTGTTAAACTGCTTAAAGAGTTGTGAAATATTGATTTTGTCTATTTCGGTAGTAATGTCGAGCAAATGATTGTCACCCCATTTTCTTATGGTAATGCCTGCCAGCGTGTTTCCTTCCAGTGCTTCTATTTGGCACTTAGGCATGGAGATATTCATCTTGTCAGAAATCAATGTGCCCGTCATAGACTTAGCCGAGAAATCATTGTAATGGAAATCGGTAAGTGTTGTAGCCAGTTTTAAGTTAATAGGGAATAGCTCGCTGCTAGACTTAGGATCACCTGTGGCATCCGAGGTACTGTATAGTTCATTCACTACTAGATTATTCGCTTTTAGTTCTCCTACCATGCTAGCGTCGGAGTTTTCGTTGAGCATACTTTGGTAGTTTTCTATATACCCACGCAGTGTGCCTGTAGTGTTATTGTAAGCAAAGTCTGATTGGTTCACTACTAACTTTCCGTCATTGGCACTTATGTCTATGTTTACATGCTGTACATCTAACGCTGGGTTATTAAGTTTTCCCTTTAAGTTTTCTACTAAAAATTGTCCAGAGAAACGGAGAGAGTTGGGAGCTATCTGAGCATTGCCTATATCGTATGTTAGAGCAAGTTTTCCGTCTGTTTTTAGCGTGCCATCTGTTGGCAGGAAAGAACTATTTTCTATTAGTCCAAAGATAAATTGTGCATCTAAATTGGTTTTGCCTTCCCATTGTATGGCTGGCATTTCAAAGTTTTTTACTGCTAGATTTCCGCTCAGTGTGTTCTTGCCACTTTTTGCCATACTCAGTTTACAAGTGGCAGATGCAGAAGATGAGTTACTCACGTTTGGCATCTGAAGTTCCCCAGAGGCTTCTATACCATCTAGACTTATATTTTCTCCCACTATAGTAAGAGAAGTATTTTGTAATTGGTAATCAAAGCCAAAAGCTGGACTATTAATTCCATCTGTTTTCCCTTTGAAATAGCCGTCAATTGCTACATGTCCTTCGAGTTTAATCCTATCCAGGGATTGAGTAATACTGGCTGGAAGAACACTTAGAAGTGATTGTACAGTGGTATTATCATTGGCAAAGGTGATATCTACATTGGAAGAGTTGCCATAACCTATTGTGCCTTTAGTGGTTAGATTAATGGCCTCTATAGCTATGTCGCTTTGTGATATAATGACTTGCTCCTTGTCGGTAACTACGTCTATCGCTGTGTTTATTTTTAGGTTACGTCTTGCTACGTATACATCATCTGCTGAGGCTATAAAAGCACTATCAAGAGTGGTTTTTACTTTTAGCGACGTGCTGTTTTCTTCGTATTTTAAAGTAAGTGTAGTGCTGGGGGAGTAGGCATTACTTTTAAACTTAGATGGTGTATGCTCATAAGCTATATCGCAGTTTATTAGTTTAAGGGTTTTTATTTCAAAACTGACTCCTCCAGAGCTAGTATCTGAGCTTGGTTTTGTGATTTCGTAGTTGGTGGTTTTATTAAGATCTGCAGCTCGTATAGCTCCGTTTCTTACTGTAACCCCATCTATGAGATACTCGCCCTTGTATAGTTTCATAATGTCTACAAAGAGGTTTAGCTCCTGGGCTTCTAGCAAATACTTCTTGTAGTACGGTGTGCTTTCGGCAATACTTACATCGCTAAACCTAACGCCTAAGTTAGGGAAGTCTCTAATGCCAGATACGGTAATATCACCTACTTTCACTTCTACAGCGAGCGATTTATTGATTTCACGCACTAGAATGGGCTTTATGTTGGTATAAAAATAGAATACTACTCCTCCTATGACTAGTGTCAATAGAATGGAGATGACAGCTGCTATTTTTAAAAATCGTTTCACGTGTTGTACAGAAAGGCAAATGAATGTATAAATATGCCCTCTTAGTAGTAAAACGAATCAACAGTACACAATGATGTGTCCAGTATATAAAAAATTAATAAATAAAGGTGTGGTGTTTATTAAAAAAGTCTTGAAAATGCTAGAGTTAATTAAAGTGGGAACTTTAATGGTACTAAGTTATTTATGTTTATGTCAGTTGCTGAGAACGGATACGTTTGTATCAGCACTGTTTCAGAAAATGCTCTTGAAATCTTAGCTGCAGACCTCTTACAAGTTGAACGCCATCCTTCATATAGTGAAAGTTAAAACAACCTGTATTTAAAAATCCAATATAATTACAGTGATCTCCCTCTTTAAGAAATATTTCCCCCTTTTTTTATTGTCTTGTTTTCACAGACTCTGATAAGGCTAACCATTCAACCTCTTCTGAATCTATAAGTTCTCTTACTGTAATTTGAAATTTGTCTATTAAAATTTGTTCTTTTTAATATAAGTGTATGTTGGTTTTTCTAGTAATTAAAAGTAAATCCGACCGACGGCATCCAAGCTGCTGAAATATTTTTAAATTGATTTATCGAATTTGTTCCATGTCTTTGAATCCCAATGGTACAAAAGGTAATAATCATCACTTTTTCATTTAGTTTGAAGCCAGCATAAGGAGCAAATCGGGCACTCAAGAAATTATTGAACCGCTTTTCACTTTGTGCATAGTTTACAATTCTAGAATCATCTTTCAATAGTCGACCATTCTGACTTAAAACCAGAGAATAACTTACACCCAGATCCATTCCTAGTCGAAAACGCTCGATATCTTTAGACATTCCAAGTTGTACTGGCAACGTCATAATTGATGCCGTATTGATATGCCGAACAGTCCTGATGTTTTGGACTAACACTTGCTCTTGGTCAATTTCTGACAGCGATTCTGAAAGAAGAACCTTGTCAAACTGATCTTTCCACTCTACATATTCCATTCCCACGCTCACATTCCAATTCTTACCTTGTTTGATTCGGACAAGGCCACCAATAGAATAACCAGGATACACTGATAGACTTTGATTTAAGCTATCCACATAATCAGAATTCCCGTTTTTAAAATTGCGTTGTAACAATACCGCACCCCCATAAATCTCCCACGAAAGGGTATTCTTTGAAATTAGTGGCGTACTTTTTTTAAGTGTCGGTGGTTCATTTGGTTTTGGGGATATGGCAAGTTGATCAATAATAAGTGGGCTTATTCTTTTCACCAACCCAGTATCAGCGGTGTATTTCCCAACTAATTTCGGATTTGCTGAATCCGCTACAGAAAAAATTTCTGTAGCAAAAGATAATGCCTCAATATTTTTATCGCGGTATACGTTTTTCTGTTCTCCTTCTTTATTTGGTTCTAATTGGCTAAAAAAAGAACTTGCGTTACTCGGGATTCCAGTGAAACCTCTTCGATTTTGAAGGTCACTATCCTGTTCTCCAAAATCATTGCTAGCATCCTCAATAATATGGAGTGCAGCAGTTTCTCCTTCACCTTCCGTTAGAGAAGTAACTGATGAGGGAGTATTTTCTTTTAGACTTGCTGATGAACTATCGTAGTGAGTTGTGCTTAAAATTTGAGATAGGAATTGGTCTGTCTTAGGTTTTATTCTTGGTAAATTGGGAGAAGAAGAAACTTTATTTATACGTATTAATATCCAGATTGAGCCGATCGTCATTAAAGACAGGAAAAACCAAATGAACGTAAAGCGTCTTTTCTTGCTTAGTGCTTTTACTGGATAAATTGTCTTTGAAATACCATTCCATAAAGCTTCGCTATCAATCCTTTCCATTGAAGTGGACTGTGCTAGTCTATTTTTTATTTCTTGTTCTAGTTTATCCATTTTTCAACCTATTCTATATACATAATCTCCAAGAAGCGAATTCAAACTTTTGGGTTTCGTTTGGAGCCATGACCTTGCTCTTGATAATCTCTTTCTACTCAAGCTTATTTTTATTCCAAGCATTTCAGCAACCTCTTCATGGCTGAAATCGTCTATGACAAATAACATAAATACCTCAGAATACTTCTGTGGCATCGTTTTTAAAAACTGGATGAGTTCCTTATTGCTCAATTGGCTCATAATCGAGGAGTCTAAAAACTTTTCCTGTTTGTCTAAATCAAAATAGGTAATCTGCATCCCAATAGTTGTGC
>DNBZ01000240.1 GCA_003484585.1 Bacteroidota bacterium
TTTCTGCATCCCAATAGTTGTGCCCCTGAGCAAGAAAATGTCAGATTAGGATAAATAAAAATGATATGAATAGTATTCAATTTACGAGATATTTTTCAGATAAGGCAGCCTGCTCATAACACTTTAGGGCAGCTAGAGAAAGAGAGAAGGGTAGTCTGTAAGAAGTGTAGATGCAATAAGCACTGGTGGTTAAAGAATATGGATCAGTGCAAGTGCTCCCAGTGTGATTTTAGGATAACTATACGAAGTGGCACCGTTATGCAGGACTCTAACTCAGGGTTATATCAGTGTTACCTGGCTATCGCCTTTATGAGTTTCAGCAAAAATGGAATATCAGCAAGTGAGCTTTAACGTCAAATGGGTATAAGTTATTACTGTAGTTGGAAATTAGGGGTATGTTTGATGGGGAGTACTTAATGATTTACGCAAAATAAAACAATGTTGAGGCATTTAAAAAGAGGGATACAATTCCTTGAAAGACCTATTTTCTGGTTATTGTGGTAATTCCAAAAGCATTTTTACCAAGGTTTATGAAAATAATCTGCTCGAGTTATTCTTTGATGTCGATTCGGTTAAACTCAAAGAATTTATATCTAGCTCTATAATTCAAGAATTATTTAAGAAACATAATCTCGTGCTATTAAGATAAGGGGTGATTTAGGAGTTCACTGTTTGAAATCTACCCAATTTAATAATAATGAGCCTACAACAGCCTTTTTTTTTTAATCTGCATTAAATCATCAAAATCATATCAATAGAATCCTGAAGCTGTTAATAATCTTCCAATTTAATAAACTAAATAGTGCTCACGACTGGATTCGAACCAGCACGTCCTAAAGCGGACACCAGCCCCTCAAGCTGGCGTGTCTACCAATTTCACCACGTGAGCATATTGTGGTATTCTTTCTTATATCTAGACCGCTACTTGCAGTGTGTCTAATCCCAAAGGGGTCCAAATATTGTATTTGTTTTCCTCTCGAGTTATCCTCGATAAGTTCTAATCATCGGGACAATTTCAACAGGTGAGCATATTCACTCACGAGCTTATTATAATGCAAATATAACTTGGACTATAGACTAGAAAACAAGATTCTATAATATATATATATAATACTTTCTAGCCTAGGAAAATCTGTCGATTTCTCGCTTAATGTCTTTGTCTTTTAGGCTTTCTCGCTTGTCATGGTATTTTTTACCTTTACCTATGGCTATTTCTAGCTTGGCAAATCCTTTCTTCGAGATAAATAGTACCAATGGCACTAAGGTATTCCCCTGATCCTTGAGCTTATTATTTATCTTCTTTAGCTCAGATTTTTGTAGCAAGAGTAACTTTTCTCTATCAGGATTTTGCACGACATATCCAGCATTCTTAAACTCAGAAATTCGCATTCCTTTTATTTTTAGAATACCCTTAGGATCTATATAACAGTACGCCTCAGATATGCTCACCTTCTTTTCTCGCACAGATTTTATTTCAGGGCCAGTTAGCACAAGTCCAGCCTCAAATTTATCCTCTAATATATATTCAAAAGAGGCTCTTCTATTGACCGTAATACTATTATCTCGTGTCTTTTTCTTAGCCACTATTTGCTACTCTTTTTAAACTTTCTAACTCTTCCTCGTTTAGAATCTTTTGCCCAGTTTCTATTGTAGCTATTAGCCTCATACCAACTTTAGCTGTAATGGTGCAAATGATCTCATTATAAATTACACTTTTAAGTGTTGCTATAAATCGCACTTCTGAGCCAACAGGTGCTGGACTTTTGTGCTTTATATCTATGAAAGTACCTATTCCTTCTTCGTCCACTTCTTTCATATCTAGCACAAACAGTCTACTGGTCCACTCGGCATCTCGAGCCAAGGCATATGTACTGTAATAAGGATGTAATTGTACTCCATTAAAAATGGCTGCGTCCTTTTTACCTACAGTCTTATAGAACTCTTTGGTATCTCCGTGTCTGAACAGTTGCTTCATTATTTTAAGCTAATAGTTAGTTGTAATTAGTGAACACAAAGGTCACTAAAATTATTCGTTATAATTGGACTCAGCTCAAATAATAATCTCAATTAGTATTCAATAGGTTCTGATGGAGCAAATGTTACACAATGCTATTTAAGACTAACATAGAATAAATAAAATCTAGTAGTCTTAGGTATAAAGGCTCTGCAGCAATAGCAAAAAATATTAGTATTGTTTAGGTCGCCATTCTAATATAAATCAATGGCCGATAATGTTTTTTATCTCAACATTTTTGCCTTTGTAACTTGTAGCACCCAAGTAAAAGTAATTATCGGCACTATATTAGTTCGATGATACTTATACCTTCACCTCCTAATTCTACCCGTTCATATCGAATAGATTTAATAGCACTATTGGTTTTTAAATGTCTTCTAATTTCATTTTTTAGAATTCCATTTCCTTTGCCATGCAACACTCGTAACGAGTTAATCCCGAGTATAATAGCACTATCTATCCAAGAATCTATCTCCTGTAGTGCATCATAGGTTCTCATTCCGCGTACATCTTTTTCTGCATTAAAACTAAACTGCTTGTCCATATAGGACTTGACACCTATATGCTTTTTTACAACTTTTTCTGTTTGTCTGCCTACGTGGTCTAGTTTACTAATATTAGTTTTAGTGGTGATAGAGCCCATTTGTAGTGTGGCCTTATTCTTCTTTATTTCTACTATTTCGCCTATGGAGTTAGTATCCTCTATCTGCACCCTATCCCCTACCTTAAATTCTGGTTTCTCTTTCTCTATTTTAACTTCTTTAGTTTCGAGATTACTTTCTAAGGCCTTTCGAGCTTTCTGAGTTTTACTTTTATCGGCATTAGACTCCTTTATAAGTCGAATAGTTTTCTCTATTTCTTTGTTAGCATTTTCTATAATGCCTTGAGCCTGATAATTTGCTTGCTCTAGTATATCCTTTTTTTTGATCTCTATTTCTTGTTTTAATGCCTTGTATTCTCGCTCTATTAATTGAGCTTCAATCAGCCTTTTATTCAAGTCTATTTGTTCAGACCTTACCTTTTCTTGCTCAGACTGAACCTCTGCCAGCAGAGCATCCAAGTCATATTGTTTTGTATTGGTTAGTGCTTTGGCTCTCTTTATTAATTTCTTATTCAATCCTATGTTTGCAGCTACCTCGTAAGCAAATGAGCTTCCTGGTTGGCCTATTTGTAATTTATACATAGGCTGCAGTTTATCTATATCAAATAGCATAGCCGCATTTACTACGCCATCTAGCTTATCCGCTTTTGCTTTTATGTTACTAAAGTGAGTCGTTATAATACCTTGAGCCTCCTTTTGGTGTATCACTTCCAAAATAGCCTCAGCCATAGGCCCCCCAAACATGGGGTCCGTTCCTGTACCTATTTCATCCATCAAAACCATAGTTTCGCTATCACAAAAATTGATAATATGCTTAGCAGACTTTAGGTGCGAACTGTATGTACTTAGATCAGACTCTATACTTTGGTCATCTCCTATGTCTATAAAAATTTTTTGATAAACCCTAAAAATACTTGTAGAATCACAAGGAACTAAAAAACCAGACTGCAGCATATACTGTAATAATCCCACGGTTTTTAGTGAAACTGATTTCCCTCCAGCATTTGGACCAGAAATAACAATCAGTTTTTGCTCATCGTTAAAATTATAGTCTATTGGTACGATCTCCTTTGTTTCTTGCCTAAGCCGCTGCTCTAAGAGTGGATGCTTGGCTTTGGTAACGTTAGTTTGCCTTCCTATATTAGGATATATGCATCTCCATTCGCTTGCTAGTCGTGCTTTTGCACGTATAAAATCATATACAGATAGTTTTACGATTCCTCGCCTGATGTCATCCAGACTTAGAACAATCTTAGCTGTGAGTTTTTTAAGGATATTTACTATCTCTTGTCTTTTTTTAATATGAAGCTCAGATAGTTCATTATTTAGCGACACCAGTTCTAGCGGCTCTATGTAGGATATTTTCCCTGTATTTGATTGATCTATAAGGACTCCCTTTACCTTTCTTTTATATTCGGATAATACAGGTAGTACCATTCGCCCATTTTTTATACCAATCTCTGTATCCCCTAATAAACCACTATCCTTTGCTTTATTAAAAAGGGTATTAGAACTAGAAAGAATATTTTTTTCTGCCTTACCTATAGCATTAATAATCTTAGCCAGAGCAGGACTAGCAGAGGATTTTATCTTCCCATCTTTGCTTATTATTCTATTGACATCATCTAAAATATCGAAATCTACATCGACCCCTATAAATAAAGAAACTAACTTTGGGTATTTCTCTTGCGTTTTATCTATATATGCTAGTACATCTTGTAAAGCAGATACGACATCCGCTATTTGCCGAATAGTCTCTACCTCATAAAAGAAACCTTCTATTTTAGCTTTGCTATAGTGTAGGTTAAAGTCTAATTCTAGATTTAATGGCAGATCTCCACCACCTATAATCTCCATAATCTCAGCCGTTTGGGTGAGCCAAAGATTCACTTGATCCAAATCTGTACTACACTTTAGCCTTTCAAAATGTGCTAAACCTAGAGATGTAGCACAGTGTGCTTTTGCTGCGTCTAATACTAAATCAAAACCTAATTTAGTAGCTATACTCTTAGGATAAAACACTAGTTATAATCGCTTATACGCGTACTTACATTTTCTAAGATAGCACCCATTAAATTTGGATGCTTCGTGTATACCCGCATACTACTATCAAACTTTACAGCTGTAGTGCTATACTTATTAAACACCATAAGATAGTTAGTATCTCGCATGGCACTTTGAGTTTCCAAAGGCATATTCACCTCACTTTGGGCAGCCTCTAATAGTTGTATATCTGTTATTACATCTATCATTTCGTCTTCTGTCAAAATACCATTTGGTAAATTAGCTTTTTGTGTACAAGATGCTATAGCTATTACAAAGCACAATAAAAGTATTTTTGTTCTCAAGTTATGAATCATTCGATATGCAAAAATATTCAAGAAATAGAGGAAGAGATAGGAAATACACAATTAGTTGTAGTTTCTAAATATCGGAGTTTAGAAGAACTAGAAAAAGTATACTCCTGCGGACATAGACACTTTGGTGAAAACAGGGTGCAGGAACTAGTAGATAAGTATGAAACACTGCCTAAAGATATAAATTGGCATGTTATAGGTCACTTACAAACAAATAAAGTGAGGTACATAGCACCATTCGTACACCTCATACACTCAGTAGATAGTCTAAAACTGCTAAAAACAATAGATAAAGAAGCTGAAAAATCAGATAGAGTTATAGATTTCTTGTTTCAAATGCATATAGCACAAGAAGATACTAAATTTGGTTTATCAGAATATGAGCTCAAAGGTATTTTAGAAAATGAAGAATACTCTTCCCTTAATAATGTAAGATGCAAAGGATTAATGGGGATGTCTACAAATACGCAAGATAACAATCAAGTTACATCTGAATTTACAGCTCTAAAAGCCACATACGATATGTATGCTACTGAATACAATTTTGATATACTAAGTATGGGAATGAGCTGCGACTATCTAGTGGCAATAGTAAATGGCAGTACAATGATTCGAGTCGGAAGTAAAATATTCCAATAAGAAATTCTTTGAAGTAGGGCTATATTTGTGTAGCTCGATTATTTCATTCTATCCTAAGATTAAAATTTAAAATAATTTCACTTTACCTATTCCGAGAATAGTCTTTGACGTTGCTTGCTTGTTATCCAGTAATGCTAAAACACGAGTTTTTATAAATAAGAGAAGGCCTCCTTGCGGAAGCCTTCTCAATTGACTATGAAAACTCTAAATCTTGGGCTAGAACGCCCAAGTTCTTTAATCTATATTGTTAGCTCTTTGCTAACAGTGGTGATTGACTTGTTGTATTGTACAAATGTAAAAATATTAATTGTATGCACAAACATTTTTTTTAAAAGAAATGTTTAAACCTAAACATATCCAACTAATGATTATTAGAAAAGGACACCTTGCGGAAGACTTCTCAATTGACTATGAAAACTCTAAATCTTGGGCTAAATGCCCAAGTTCTTTAATTTACAATGCTCACGAATGAGCGTTTGTTTGCTTTTTTCTTAAATTCTACTTTGCCATCTATTAATGCAAATAAGGTATGGTCTTTTCCCATTCCCACATTATCACCTGGATGATGCGTAGTTCCTCTTTGTCTTACAATGATATTACCAGCGATACATTCTTGA
>DNBZ01000241.1 GCA_003484585.1 Bacteroidota bacterium
TTATGCTCTTCTATATTGATTCCGTCAAATGCGTTAACATCAGATTTCATAGTCTGAATGATCCCCATCATCTCGGGTACTACTACCCATTTTTCACCTTTATTAAGTACTATTTCTGTATCCCCATTATTATGACTATTTGTGCTTGAGTTTTGCTGGCATCCACTCTGTGCGAAAGCGAAAAGTGTAAGAATAATAAGTATGTTTTTCATTATTCTATGGATTCAATATTATTTTTTGAGTTGCTTTTTCTGTATCTGTAGTGATGGTAATGAAATACACTCCGCCGTAAGTCAAACCTTCTATTCTCTGTGAAATCTGATTTTCTCCGTGAGTGCTTTTCTGAGTCAATGTCTTAAGCAATTTTCCTTGATTGTCTTGTATGGTAATCTCAATTGTTTGAGCATTTTCTAGGTAGTATTGTACGATGAATTTCCCTTTGTTTGGGTTGGGGTACACTTGCATCTGCAATGAACTAGTACTTTGCTTATTGAGTATATCAATTCCGTTTGTTTTCCCTTTAATTATATAGACTTTAAAAATCTGTGAGCTTGCACTACTTTGAGTTCCGGTATTCGTGAAAAAGATATTGGCAGCACTACTGCTTATTCCACCATATATGTATCCCACTAAAGTGCTATCAACAGATAGATCGTCCAGTTTTATTACATTATTAGGATATGTTGAGATATCTTCTACGCCTATAAACTCTGATCCAGCTCCTAGCAGAGATGGTAATTCTATAGGTAGTTTATATTCTGCCATATCTCCGTTTCCCTCTCTAGTAACACGTGCTATGGTTTTTACAAAAGGAACATCATTATCTTGTACCAATGTGCCTGCACTATCAAAATATTGAGCTATCCCACCAAAGAATACGGTGTGCATTTCGTTTTGCGAAGCACTATAAAGTGGTATGTGTGCACAGTGGTAGTGATTGTAGTATTGCGAAAAATTATTGTTTACCGTATATCCTGAGCTATCTATATCTACGCTATTAAGAAAGGGTAGATCGACCGTGGTTTGAAAAACGCCTGAAAAAGCGGTAGATCCTTCTTCGCCATTTGGCATTATCTGTGGCACAGCATTGTAATCTCGTCTGTGCAGATTTGCCGCATCAGATAACGTGGCTAGGTGTGTTATTGTAAGAGTAGTGCCGTTATCATTTATGGTAAACTTATGAATAGCGTCTGTATATTCTTGTGTGAATCCTGGTCCGTGATCTGGTCCCATTGGGTTATATCTGCCCAAGAATTTTTGACCACCTACCAGATAGTACGTATCATATATTTTATTTAAATAACCACCAGTTACAGCAAACTTAGCATCCGATATTTGTCTGAAATGTGAAGTTATAGCAGTACTATTGATTACAGCACTTATAGTAGCTGGCACATTTATAGCTGTAAGCTTGGCATAGGTCGTATGATCCCCCACAGTGCCGCTATAGCCGTATCCTCCGATAGTGTATAGATGATTACCCTCTTGGTAAAACTGCATATTGGTAGAGCTCAATTGCTCTTGCATGCCAGTAGGTAAACTAGTCAAAGGAGCGGTCCATCTTTGTTTCGCTACAGGGTCTATTACGATTAATTGAGTGTTATGACCTGCTGCATCAAAAGCAGCGAAGGGTTGCCGCTGGTGCAGCCCGTCTAGTCTTCCACCTACTATGAGCCATTTGCCATCATGCTGTCCCCAGGCATAGGATTGTATGCCGCCTAAGCCTTCTATATTCATAGGTTCTATAGCTACAGAAAAAGGGGTGTTTTGGGCTTCCGCTAGGCCCGTAAAGAATAGGATTGTGATAATAAATAATTGCTTCATATATAGAGAGCGAATGTACTTTCTATTTAAAAACTTGAGTGTGACTTAAGTCACATTCTAAGATGACCTTGCCTTTTTTTTATAGACTTAAGGTTGCTAAATGAATTGGTTTACTAAGAATCTATTTAGTGTCAGTAAAAAGGAGATGATATCTTAGTGTTTAAAATAGTTTAGAAAAGCATAGCCATCAAACCTGCAATCACCGCTAGCTGTGCAGCGAAGAGTATAGCCCCAAAGACCAATCCTTTTTTACCAGAACTTAATAGCGTTTTGAAGCTGACCTTTAATCCTATGGCTGCCATTGCGGTAGCCAATAAAAAGTTGCTTCCTTTTTTACTAAAGGTTAATATTTCCTCTGGAAATGGAAAAATAGAAACTAGGATAGATATCAAGATGAAAGTGACAAGATACCACGGTAGGTTTAGTTTTTTCTTTGTTTGAAATCCAGATTTTTTAGATGTAAAATGTCCGAAAATCAAGAGGGCAGGGGTGAGCAGTGCTACTCTTCCCAGTTTTACGGTCACCGCCATTTCTCCTATACTCTCACTCATCGCAAAGCCTGCCCCAGCTACATTGCCTACGGAGTGTAAGCTAGCACCCAGAAGTATGCTGTTTTCTATATCTGTAAGCCAGTCTTGGGTGATGAGCGGGATTAGTAGCATCCCGATAAGTCCATAGAGATTTACTACTGCCATAGAGATACCTATGTCGCTTTTATCTTCTGTGACACTAGGAGCTAGAGCTGCTATGGCAGATGAGCCGCAAATAGCCGTACCAAAGCCCACCAACAGTCCAGCACTGCTAGGGCAGTTCATTTTTTTGCCAAGCCAAATAGTCATCAGTAGTACTGCGGCCATAGTGACTACTACTATAAGTATGGTTTCCCAACCGAGCTTGAGAAAACTCCCGTAGTCTATGCTAAAAGCCATGAGTATAATGGCGATTTCTAAGAATCTACCGCTGGCAGTTTTTATGCCGCTATCAAAGTACGCAGGTAGTTTAATAGCATTGCCAAGTACAATACCTATCACCAATGCAAGGAGTATAGCATTAAAACCCAGCACATTACTGAGAAGAATAGCAGATACTGCTATTGCTAATGAGAGTGAGACTCCTCTTGCTATACCTAATAGAGATGCGATATTCAAGATTTAACTATTGCTTTAGCTTGCCGGTGTAGTCTAGTATACCACCTTCTAGATTATACACTTCTGAGAAACCATTCTGTGACATATAAGAAGCTGCTCTACCGCTTCGAGCTCCACTACGACAGTATATTACGTACGTTTTGCTAGTGTCTAGTTTGGCTATTTTTTGCTCAAAATTAGCTCCATTGATATCTATAAAATATTCGCTTTCTGGTATGTATCCGCCGGCTACTTCTATAGAAGTACGCACATCTATGAGTACTGTATTTTTCTCCTGTAGCTTGGCGGTAAGATCTTGTTGACTAAGGTTTTTAACTCCTTCTGATTGAGCATTGCAAGCTGCAAATGCGGTTATTGTCACGAATAATATAAATAGTTGCTTCATATTGTTTTAGTATTGCAATAGTACAAGGTAAATTTCAAATGTTGAGTAACTTAGGTTTCATAACTTACGTCATAGTTAACAAGTAAGAGGCTGATAGGTAGCATATTGAAAGTTTTGTTGTGTGGAATTTAGCTCCAGCACTTGATGTTACTTCAGTTTATAAGTAGAATAATTTTTATTGCACTTGCACTTTTCTATAGCAATTCAGCAAGCTTCTCCACTGCATAGTCTACTTCTTTGCGAGTAGTAAACTTACTAAACGAAAAGCGAATTGCAGAGCGGTCAACTGGATGATTGATTCCATTGAGTACGTGGCTATCTCCTATAGCACCACTATTACAAGCAGATCCCCCACTTGCACATATCCCATTCATATCTAGCTGAAAGAGTAGAGTAGACGCTCCATCGCAAGGAGGTAGAGATACATTAAGTACGGTATATAGTCCACCTTCATCGCTCGTATCCCCATTAAAACATACGGCAGGTATCTTATTGGTTAACTGCTTCTTAAAGTATGTTTTTATGCGTTTTACAGTATCTATCTTTACTTCAATATTTCTATTGGCTACTTCCAGTGCTTTGGCTAGACCTGCTATGCCTGTTACGTTTTCGGTACCAGCACGCATAGAGCCTTCTTGTCCGCCGCCTGTTACTATTGGTCGAATACGTAGTGATTTATTTTTGTACAGAAATCCGACACCTTTTGGGCCGTGAAATTTATGTGCAGAGCAAGCTATGAAGTCTACATCCAGCTCTTTTAGGTCCATAGGATAATGCCCTATAGTTTGTACTGTGTCTGTATGAAAGTAGCACCCGTTGGCACGAGCTATTTTACTAATAGCTGCTATGTCATTCAGTGTTCCTATTTCATTATTAGCATGCATTAAGCTTATAAGACTACCAGGATTTAGCTCAGCAAGTTTCCTTAAGTCTTCCAAATCTGCACGCCCGTACACATCTAGTTTTACATAGCTTACTTGAGCCATATTCTTAGTTTGTAGCTCTTTGGCCGTATCTAGTACTGCTTTATGCTCTATTTCACTAGTGATAATGTGTTTTACTTCTAAATCATTTACCGCACAGCGAAGAGCCATGTTATCAGCTTCTGTTCCACTACCTGTAAAAATGAGTTCTGAGCTGGAGCAGTTGAGTAGTTTGGCTACGTCCTTTCGAGCCATTTCTACTACTGCTTTTGCTTTTCTTCCTTGTCCGTGTATGGCACTAGCGTTGCCATAGCAGTCTTGCATTACCTCGGTCATTTTTTCGATGACCTGCACATCCATAGGGGTAGTAGCTGCGTTATCTAAGTATACTAGCATATTCTTACTTGCAAAGAAAAGAAAAATAGACTCAAAGGCAGTATTTGTAGCCTATAAGCTTATAGCAGAGTTGGGCCATATTATAAGCCGTACTATCATCATCTGTCTCAGGGTTAAGTTCTACTATATCAAAACCCTTTACATCACATTTTTCAAATACTTTTTTAAGCAGTTTTAGTGTAGGATACCACTGTAGTCCGCCAGGTTCAGCAGTGCCTACACTTGGACATACGCTTGGGTCAAATCCATCTGTATCTACAGTGATATAAAGATTTTTAGGTAGTTTAGCGACTAGCTCGTCCATCCACGCATCATCTTCCCAGATCTGATGAGCATACCAGCAGTGTATGTTATCTGCTGACTTTATAAGTTGAGATTCTTCTATACACTGAGCACGAATACCTACCTGAAATATCTCAGGTTTTAGTTCGTGTATGCGAGCCATTACACTGGCGTGAGACCATTTATTTCCTTCATACTCCAGGCGTAAGTCACTATGAGCGTCTAGTTGTAGTATACCTATGTCGTTCCATTTTTCCTGAAAAGCTTTGAAAATGCCGTAAGTCACTGTGTGCTCTGCACCTATACTTACTAGAAACTTATCATTAGCTAGGTGTTTTTTAGAATCTTGGTAGATAGCTTCTATTGCTTCTGCGTCTACTCTTCCTTTGAAATCTAACGGTTCTACGCAAGCTATTCCACATTTCTTATACGCTTCGTCATCTAGCTCTGGGTCATAAAACTCTACGAAGTGTGAGTTATTGATAACAGCTTCAGGTCCCTTGTCAGATCCTTTTTTATAAGAGGAGGTATGCTCATATGGGAGCTGCTGTATTACGCATTTTGACGAATCATATGCATAAAGTTCTTTTTGAGTGATTCCTAAAAAGTTGTGTTCAGACTTTAAAATATCCATTACTTTTGAGACAATAAATTATATCTACAAATGAAATTAAATAAATCAATTCTTGTACTAGTAATCTTATTCATCTTTATTTTGAGCTCTTGCTCACAATCTAGATATGGAAGTCTCACTAGACGCACGAAGGCTAATGACATAGCACAACAAGTAAAAAAGGATGTAGGTCTAATTGTAACAGAAAATAGTGACCTAGCAATAGAAGCGGAGCCGGATATAGATTTTGAAGTATCTACTCACGCAGTTAATATTCAGGAGTCTGCAGATGCTACACCTATCGCTCAGAAGCTTCAAAAGTATACAGGATCAAAGGCTAAAACTATGCAGCTACCTGCTACTAAAGAAGCAAAATTAGTAAAGCAACTAGTGAAATCTAAGATGGCTGCCAAAAGCAAGGCTAATAGTGATGTAGATGGAGTATTGTATATCGTATTAATAGTGATTCTAGTTTTATTGATTCTTTCTTTAATCAGTAATCTTATACCTGCACTAACCTGGTTATTGGGTCTAGCACTTCTTATATTCTTAATATACTTAGTTCTACAACTTCTATAAAAATAGAAGAACAACCAAAAAAAAGGGGAATTCATTTCGAATTCCCCTTTTTTTATTGCTAAGTAGTCTATTCTATTTAGCTCGTTCTACGTACTCGCCTGTGCGTGTATCTACTTTTATCATTGTGCCACTCTCTACAAAAAGAGGAACGCTTATTTCTGCTCCTGTCTCTAGTGTGGCAGGTTTTAGCGGGTTATTAGCAGTGTCACCTTTCATTCCTGGCTCACTGTAGGTCACTTCTAGTACTACGTGTTTCGGTGCATCTGCCATTATAGGGTTTCCTTCATCAAAGTATACACTTAGTATCATTTCTTCTTTGATAAACTTCATCTGCTCACCCATCATAGATTCTGGTATTCCCACTTGCTCAAAAGTCTCTGTATTCATTAGCATCAGGTTATCTCCGTCTTTGTATAGATACTGCATATCTATCTGATCTACTCGTACATCATCTATATTCTCACCACTTCTAAATCTATTTTCCATGGATTTACCTGTGATTGCATTTTTCATTTTTACCTGATAAAAAGCTCCGCCTTTACCTGGCATTGTATGTTGGTATTCTACTACTTGGCAGAGTTGGCCATTGTAACGTAGAAACATTCCTCTTGATAAGTCTTGTGTTGTTGCCATTAAGGGCAAATATATTTAAACTCTCTATTATTCCTTTGTTTATAGATTGTGAATGCCTTTGAATTTTTACACTTATGTTTGCAGTAGCAAAAGTTAAGGGAAGCGAAGTTTAAATCTTCCACTGTACCCGCAGCTGTATTGTTCTGTTAATGATGTAGTAAATCTATCCACTGCTCGCCGCGGCGAGTGGGAAGGAAACTACCTCAGGAACTAAGTCAGAAAACCTGCTTTATGCTATTAGTACTCAATATGCTTTCGGGAAAAGAAGCTATAAGAGCCATAGGTGCGTGCACCAGACTTTTATATAATTTCATCTTGTTGGTTATTGTTTTTTTAGAAGAAATAAAAATACAAACCAGTGAAAACAGCACTTGCTGTCATATCAATATTTATCTCTTGCTCCATAATGGGGCAAATCATTCGTCCACGGGTTTTAACTGTTGACTCTATAACTATTGATTTACCTGTATATTTAGATTCTATAGAAGTAGGTGTAAGCAAGCAGGTAGCAGGTAAGAAACTTATCTCTAGCACATTACTGAAGGCAAATCCAAACCAGAACTTTGCCGAGTTACTGCAAAAGCAAAGTGGAATATTTATTCGTAGTAGTGGAGCAGGAATGCTAAGTACACCTAGCTATAAAGGACTTGGTACACAGCAGACACCTATTGTCATAAATGGAGCCAATATACAGAGCAGTATGAATGGTACTATGGATCTAAGCCTTATAGATGCTGCTCATTTTGGAAGGGTCTCACTCAACCCAGCTAATCAGAATACTACAGGTGCTCAGAATATGGGCGATGCAATAAGTCTTTCTTCATTAGCTCAAAAAAATGGACTGCACTTAGGATTAAGCTCAAGTACTCAAAACGAGATATCTGCCAATATAAAGTATGTAAGACACATGAAAGACTGGTACTACAGTATAAGTGGAGTAGCCACTCAGTCTGAAAATAGAGTAAAATTTGAACACTATGGTATAGATAAGTTGCAGGCGAATACGGACTACAAACGAGCGAGCATACTACAGACTACAGGCTATAAGTGGAAGCACAGTGAGTGGGTGAATACAATATATCTGCAGGGGTCTGAAAGAGGTGTTCCGCCACAGATATATCAGACGAATAATAGTAGACAAGCAGATGCCAATGCTATGATGGTAAATAAATACATCTTGAAGACATCTAAAAACTGGATATACGAAGCTGCTAATCAGATATGGGCAGAGCAGATTATTTTTGAAAATGATCTATACAACGAGCAGACTGAGAGTAAGGTGTTTAATGTGAATACCACTACCTCAGCACGTAGATATTTTAAAAATAAATGGTACGGCAAGTTTGGAATAGGTCAAAGTGTTGCTAGATATACGTCAGAAGCTTTAGCGAGTGATGCCGTGTGGAATAGACCTAGAGTCTTCCTAAAACTAAGAAAGTCTTACGATAAAGTAAGGTTTAGTCTGACTCAGAATACGGTATTTTACGAAGGTAAAGAAGCATTTAGTGGAGAGTTGAAAAGTGAAGGAGATTTTGCAAAAGTGTATACTTGGTCTGCATCTGTAAATAAGGTGTACCGTTTGCCTGTGCTGAATGAGTTGTATTGGTATATGCCAGGAGAGGCCGTAGGTAATCCAGATCTGAAACCCGAGCAAGGCTATAAAATAGATGTAGAAGTGGGACGGTACGGAAGAAGCCTACAAGTGACTCTAAACCCACATGCGGGAGTATTTCAAAACTGGGTGCAGTGGGTAGGATCCGGAGAAGTTTCACCTAAAAATATACCTAATGTGATGGTATATGGTGCCGTACTTACTGCTAACCATGAGCAAAAACTTAAAAAATTAAAACTACTTACTCAGGTGAATATACATGGGGTGAGTGCTACGTATCAGTTTGATAATGAAAAGGATACTAGAAATAATAAACAACTAATTTTCACTCCTCAAATTACAGGAAACTTAACACTTACATTAGTGCATAGCGATTTTGGCGTGTACATAAACTCCCAGTTAGTTAGTACTAACTATGTAGCAAGTGATAATAGTAGCTTCCTAGAACCTTATCAACTCTATGAACTTGGAGGATACCACGAATGGAAAAATATCAGAATAGGTGCTGTGGTAAATAACTTGTTAGATACACCATACTTCACCCAGCCACGAACCCCCTTGCCAGGAAGAATAATTAAAATCAATATCAACTATACATTAAAACTTAAAAAATGAAAAGACAATCACTATTTGCATTAGCGGCAGCATTTTGCCTCGGAGTATTCGCACAGATAGACCATCAGCGAGTTTACTCTACATTCGATAATTTGCCTCTTGCTAAAGCAGATACCTTCAATAATGGTGCAGACTCTAGCCTCGGGTTTAATCATTACGGCAGGTTTTGGAACAACACGTACTTCTCTTGGGGAGGATTCTCTGGTTGGGCTCTAAGCAATATGAAGGATACGGTGACCGCAGGTTTTACCAATCAGCACAGTGCTATCACAGGCAGTGGAGTAAGTGGAACTCGCAACTATATGGTAAGCACAGGCAATGGAGCTTACATTAAATTAGATGAAACTCAAACGATTTCTGGAGCATACTTTACTAACTCTACATATGCGGCTCGAGATATGGAGCAGGGAAGTGGTTTTAGTAAGAAGTTTGGTGGTACTGATGGCAACGATGAAGACTTTTTTCGTGTAGTCATCAGCTCATACTTAGCAGATGAGTTCTTAGATAGTACTATCTTCTATTTGGCAGATTATCGTTTTGCAGACAATAGTAAAGACTACATATTAAAAGACTGGAGATACGTAGATTTCAATAATAATTTATCAAGCGACATAGAAATCGATAGTATTTCGTTCAGATATGAAGGCAGCGATATAGGGTCTTTTGGGCTGAATACTCCTCCTTATCTTTGTATGGACGATTTTAATGCAATAAGTTTTATTGAAGCTTCTAATCCTTTTGTAAATATAGGTAAGGATACTTTTTATAATGGATCTGATGATGCAGGAGGAATAAGTGCAGGATACTTATTTTTCAATAATAGTTTTAATCCGGATTGGAATAGCTGGAGTGGATGGTCACTTAGCAGCAAGCTAGATAATACAACTCCTGGCTATGAAAATCAGTTTGGCTGTATAAATACAGAGAAGGCAAGCTTCTATGTAGCTGGTGGTCAGCGTACAGAGATTCGTTCTCCCTATTTAGAAGGCCGAGAAAATTTACTTTTCAAAAAGCTAGTCGTAGGTCCATATCCTATGAGCATTAGTATCACAAACTCTACGTATGCGGCTTTAGATATGGAGCAAGGAAGTGGTTTTAGTAAGAAGTTTGGCGGTACGGATGGTAATGATCCCGATTACTTTAGAATATTAGTGAACTATATAGACGCTACTGATCATGTATTAAAAGTAGATACTGTATACCTTGCAGATTTTAGATTTGAACATAATAGTCAAGATTACATTTTAAAAGATTGGTTAGATATTAAGACATTTGACCAAAAGGATTTATTCTTTAACAAAATAGTGTTCACCTTAGAAAGTAGTGATGTTGGAATGTTTGGAATGAATACGCCAGCGTATTTCTGCTTAAGTACTGATTTTGATATGACTGGTTCTATTGCCAAAAGCAATAAAGCTATCCAAGTACTAGCCTATCCAAATCCGACATTGGACAAACTAAATCTACAAGCTGAAAACCTAATAGAGAATGTACAGATAATAAGCTTAGACGGACGTGTTTTAGAAAGTGGCCAAAATCAAGTGCAATCTAAAAATGTAACGGTGAATACCAGAGAACTCACACCAGGCATTTACTTTGCAGTAGTGACTACCTCTAAAGGGACGGCTACTAAACGATTTGTAAAACAATGAGATTTATTGCAATAGCAATCATATTTACCACTTTTACCTGTTCTGCTCAGTTTGATGGAGCAGGTGGAGAGCTTGGTAGTAAGTCCATAGATAAGGATAACTCAAGTATCACAGCTTGGGCTACTAGTGCTGTGATACAGCGAGGTAAGCTACAAATAAATCAGTCTAATAATAGTCTAGCGACACTAGGAGATAGTAGTAGTGCTATTGGCCCTTTTGACGGCAATGTGCTTAGTCTTGGAGATAGTGGAGTGGTTACACTAGGCTTTGATGAACCTATTATCAATAGTGAAGGGTATGACTTTGCCGTATTCGAAAATGGTTTCAGAGTTGGCTTCTCGTATTACCTGGAACTAGCTCACGTAGAAGTAAGTGATAACGGGACAGACTTCGTTCGTTTCCCCAGTGAAAGCTTGAGTGATACGAGCTATCAAACGGACAACTTTGGCTATACGGATCCGGTGAAACTAAAGAATCTTGCTGGCAAGCATCAAGCACCTTATGGTACTTTGTTTGACTTAGAAGAAATAGGATTGGATCAAATAAATTACATTAGAATAGTAGATGTGATAGGCAGCATAAATGATAGCTTCGGTACTAGAGATAGTAAAGGTAGAATAATTAATGATCCTTGGCCTACTCCGTTTGCTAGTAGTGGCTTTGACCTAGATGCCGTGGCTGTGGTAAATGGAGCTATGCTTTCGGTGCTTTCTCAGACAGCTTACAATAAGGCTAATCCTTTAGTGTCTAATACCTTGAGAATAGGAGAGCGAGCACAGCTAAAACCTGAATGGGAGGGAAGTGAATTAAATTGCCGAGATATAAATGGTCGTGTATTAAATAGTTTCGACTCAGATCTCCCTACATTGACCGCCACGGGAATCTATATTATTACCGTGAAAAAAGACAATCAACTATGGGTTCAAAAAATTACCGTTTACTAATCATTCTTGGTCTTATTGCATTCGTATGGAACGGCTGCAAACCAGATGAAGAAGACTTGCCTGACACTTTCACAGGAGCTAAAGTTCTAATCGCCAACCAAGGAAATTTTGGCTGGGGAGAGGGGACTCTCTCAGTATATTACGAAGGTTCTGGAACGATAGATAATGAAGTCTATAAAAGAGTAAATGGAGAGTCGGTGGGCAATGTATTTCAGAGTATAGCTAAAGTAGAAGATAAATTTTACTTCGTCATAAACAACTCTGGACGTCTTGTAGTTGCCGATACTGGTTTTAAGAAAATAGATGTAGTAGATGATTTTATATCTCCACGCTATTTTTATCAGATAGATGAGTACAAGGGCTATATGACTGACCTATATGCCAACAAAATATACCTAATGGATTTAGCTTCTAACACTTCTACTGCGGTGCTTCCAACTAACCACTGGGCAGAAAAAGGAGTAATAGCAGGCGACTTATTTTGGTATACTGCTCCGGCTACCAATAAGATTTTTAGCTTAGATATAACGTCAGATCAATTTAAGGATAGCATAGTAGTAGGGGAGAAGCCAGAGAGTATCATCCGCGATAAAAATGGAGTAATCTGGGTATTATGTAAGGGAGATGAGAGTAAAAATGAATCTGCTAAACTTACATCTGTGAGAATAGAGGGTGGCGATATTACTTCTAGATCATTTGATATAAAAGGAGTGCCTACCTCTTTAGCGTATGATAAAGAAAGCCACTCTATTTATTTCTTATCAGATAGAATATGGAGGTTTAGACCAGATGAAGATAATGCCCCACAGAGTTGGGTGCAGGTGTCCGATGCAGAGTTTTATACCGTAGCGGTAAATCCTGCAAGTGGAGATGTGTATGTTTCCGATGTGAAAGACTTTGTCTCTAAGAGTACTATTTACAGATATTCCCGAGAAGGAGCTTTACTCGACGAGTTTTCTGCGGGTATTATCGCAGGAGATTTCTTTTTTCCGTAAGAAAAGAAGTGAGCGATTATCTTCGCGACCTTGATTAAGTTTAAGGACATATTTAAACTAGCTACAGGCTACAAGTCTCAACTCTCTCAGTTTTTTGGGTTCAATGTACTTACCTCCATATTTAATGTGGTAAGTATCGGGATGGTAATACCGTTTCTCAAAGTAATCTTTAAGGATGACGACGCAGTTTTAATTCCTGCCGTATTCAGCACAAGTCCTTCTGATTTTCTCAAATTTTTAGACTACGAAATGAGCCTAAAGATACTAGAATGGGGTAAGTACAATGCTTTACTCTATTTTTCTATCGGTATTATTATTGCTTTCTTTCTAAAGAATATCTTCCTTTATTTCTCGTTTTATAATCTCGCCTATGTGCGAAGTGCAGTGGTGAGAGACATCAGAGAGACCTTATATAATCATATTCTCAGACTGCCCCTTAGCTATTTTAATAAAGAGAAACGAGGGGATACCATATCTCGATTTACCAATGATGTAAAAGAAGTAGAATGGAGTCTACTTGGAGTTATAGAGTTATACTTTAAGCATCCTGTAGCCATACTTATTCCGTTGGTGACTTTATTTTTTATCAGTTATCAGTTGACCCTCTTTGTGGTAGTAGTCCTTCCCATAAGTGGCTATTTGATCAGCAGAGTAGGCAAGAAGCTAAAGCACGCTGCACAGCTAGGGCAAGAAAAAATGGGAGAGGTGCTTTCTCACTTAGAAGAGAGTCTGCATGGTATCAAAATTATAAAAGCATTTAGTGCTACTAAAGATAAAGAAGAACGTTTTAAGACGTTGAATGATGAACACTTCAGACTGATGGTGAAGCTTAATCGTAAAGAGTTTTTAGCATCTCCTCTTAGTGAGTTTATGGCAAGTATCGTCATGAGTAGTATTCTGATTTATAGTGGATCACTCATCCTTAATGCAGATTCGGCTCTTACTGGAGAGTTTTTGATAGGGTATATCGCAGTATTCTCACAATTGATTCCACCTGCTAAGGCTATCTCAGAAGCATTTTTTAGACTAAAGAAAGGTGCTGCATCTCTAGACAGAATCAATGATGTACTGGCAGCAGAGGTAGAAAAAGATAAAAATGGACTTCCTGCTCCAGAGTTTAGCAAGGAGATAAAACTAAGCAATGTAAATTTCTCTTATGGTGATGGTCCTTTGGTGCTGAAAGGTATAAATCTTACTATCAATAAAGGGGAGACTGTCGCTTTAGTAGGATCTAGTGGTGGTGGCAAATCGACACTAGCAGATTTGATACCACGCTTCCATGAGTTGAATAGCGGGAGTATCACTATAGACGGACAAGACATCAAAAGTATAGAGCTGAACTCACTTCGTAGTATGATGGGTATAGTAACACAAGATGCAATACTCTTTAACGATACAGCTGCCAACAATATAAAAATGGGTGACTTCTATCTGAGTGGCGATCAGCTGATTAATGCAGCCAAGGTGGCAAATGCACATGAGTTTGTGCGTGAACTGCCAGATAGTTATAATACTAACTTGGGTGAAAAAGGGATGAACTTGAGTGGAGGCCAGCGTCAGCGGATGAGTATAGCTCGTGCCATAGCCAAAGAGCCACCGATACTGATACTAGACGAAGCTACTAGTGCCTTAGATACCGAAAGCGAAAAAATGGTGCAAGATGCCTTAGAAAAGGTAATGCAAAACCGAACAAGTATTGTGATAGCACATAGACTCAGTACTATCCAAAATGCAGATAAAATTGTGGTGCTAGACAAAGGACAAATAGCCGAGCAAGGATCACACGCAGAACTCATGGCCAAAGGAGGTATCTATAAGAAGTTGGTGGATCTGCAGACGTTTGAATAAGGGAAACATTATTTCGTAGGAACACGCCTCAGAGGCGTGTTCCTACGAAATAATAGAATTATTAGGAATGTTGAGCGGTATAATGCTATCTCGGAGTACATAGATGAAAACATTAGTAATTGGGATGAGGATTCTGAACAATTATAGGAACACGCCTTTGTAGTAACATATATGGTGAAATCTACCGTTTGAATAGGAAGATGTTCCTACAAAAAAAATCATAAATTTGCCCACCAATAAGACAAATCAATTATGAGCCATAACATACAACCTGGGGTAGCTACAGGAGACGAAGTACAAGCAATTTTTAGACACGCAAAAGAAAATAGCTATGCTATGCCAGCTGTAAACGTAACCACTAGCAGCACAGTAAACGGAGCTTTAGAAACAGCAGCGAAGCTGAACTCTCCAGTTATTATCCAATTTAGTAACGGAGGAGCACAATTCTTTGCTGGTAAAGGATTAAGTAATGAGAATGAAAAATCTGCAATAGCAGGTGGTGTAGCAGGAGCTAAGTATGTACACGAGCTAGCTGTAGCTTATGGTGCTACAGTGATATTGCATACAGATCACGCAGCTAAAAAACTACTTCCTTGGATAGACGGTTTATTAGATGCTAGTGAGAAGCACTTCGCAGAAACAGGAAAGCCACTCTATAGCTCGCACATGATAGATTTATCAGAAGAGCCTATAGAAGAGAATATAGAAATCTGTAAGAAATACCTAGAGCGTATGAGCAAAATGGGTATGACTCTA
>DNBZ01000125.1 GCA_003484585.1 Bacteroidota bacterium
ATTTGCATAGGCAATCTCTGATTTGCTGGAGTGCTATTGCCGTGAGGAAAAAGCTTATCAAAATGCAAATCCAGCTCCACCTTTCTTTTAGGTGAGCTGGATTTTTTAATTTCTTTGGGCGAAGAAAATGCAGACGAAAAATCTCCCATCATCATTCGCTTTAGTAGATTTGGATCTATGGGCTTATCTTCTTCCATAGCACAAAGATAGATTCTAAAACTTAGTAGTAAGCGTGATCATTAGTCTAGTATTGGTCAATTTATTATTCACCCCGTTACTAGGCATTCCAGCTATAGAATAAGGTACATAGACATCATTTGTCATATCTCTAGACATCCCAAAATCAAATGCCCAGTTTTGCTCGTGCATCCCAAATCCTCCGCTTATAATCTTACGACTATACTCAGAATCTTCTGCTAGAGGATTACCTATACTAGCAAAACCACCTCTTAGTCTAAAGGAGTTGATCACGTACTCACCTCCTACTTTTAGATTCAAAGTGCTTCTATACTTATTAGCAATATTGTCATTACTAGCTTCGAATAATTCATCTGTAGAAGAAAGATTCATGGTACTATAATCTATAGACTCTAGCTCTGCTGATATTAGTCCCTGCTTACCAAAAATGTACGCAGCCTGTAGGCCGTATTTGGCAGGAGTAGTGATATTGTATTTGAACTCTTTTTCAATAGTACTCAGGTCATCTACGGCTCCATCATCTTGTACTACATATAGTTCGTCATTGTAATTGTCTGTGAGCACTAGCTTAGTAGGTGTGTGCAGCGTACCGCCAATTCTGATGTTATTATTAGGTCTAAAAATCACCCCAAGTCTACCATTTACTCCGTATCCTTTGGTTTCTAAGTTTCTTTTAAAATCAAAAGACCTCCAGTTGCCTATGGTCAGAGGGTTATCTATTTCAGAAAAAGTATTAGTCTCTGTATAGTTTACTTGAGTAATATTAAGACCTCCACCAAAATACACCTTATGCTCAAAGTTAGCGGCAAAAGCAAAGTTATATTCTCCCATTCCCCCTCTAGTAATAACCTTACCACTCTGAGACACCGGACCATTTGCAGGATCATAGTTAGCAAAGTAATTGCGATTAGAAGATGAGTCTATTAGATAACTGTACCAAAACATATTATCGAAATAATAAAAACCCTGAGACAATTGCTCGTCATTAGCATCCAAATCCGTTGCACTGGTTCCCTGTACATAGTTGGCTACATAGTCTGTAAATGAATTTTGAGTATTAGAACCGGTATAGCTTATGTTTTTATCAAAAGAGGCAATTTTATTATATCCCAATTGAAAGTTAGTATTTACCCATCCTTTTTTTTCAGGGTTACCGCCTCGCATTCGTCTATCTGTAAAAACTAAGTTGATTCCAGTAAACTGTGGCGAAAATAGATTTGAAGTCCTAGCACTACCACTTAAGTAACTGGATTTATTCTTTAGAGAGTTAGTACCTAGTGAAACATTAAACACATTGGTCTTATACTGTCCTAGTCCTGCAGGATTAGATAACACTGCAGATTGATCTGCTCCTAGAGCTCCTGAAGCTCCTCCTAAAGCCAAAGATCTTGCAGTACTTCCGAGAACTGGAGTCTGCGAAAATCTAAGTGCATCTATATCACTTTGGGCATCTACTTTGGTAATAAGCAGTCCAAATATGGCTATTAATATGGTTATTTTTTTCATAATTTTATATGCTATAGGTTATCGTCTTCTTCCACTAGAACTTGGGGCACTGCTTCTACTTGGCGATGAACTTCGGCTGGGACTTGCACTTCTACTAGGAGTGCTGCTTCTACTTGGGGTAGTTGTTCTACTTGGGCTGTTTGATCTCGTAGGTGGAGTATACGACCTAGAAGGTGTACTGCTTCTGCTCGGCGTAGTAGTTCTACTCGGTGTAGTTGTTCTACTTGGGCTACTTGATCTCGTAGGTGGTGTATACGACCTAGAAGGCGTAATGCTTCTACTCGGTGTAGTTGCTCTGCTTGGTGTAGTTGTTCTGCTTGGAGTAGTTGCTCTGCTAGGTGTTGCATTAGGACTTCTTCTAGCGTCACCTACATTATTACCATCGGTAGCTCCTATGGTCGGTCTCTTATCTGTCACAGTAGAGTTACTACCTACTGCAGTGCCAGCCTTTGCTTCTGTAGCATTCACACTTCTGGTATTTGCTTTTGTAGTGCGAGCATCTCCCACTTCACCTTTATATATATCACCTCTAGTATCTGGCTTATTCACAGTTCTTTCGCCTCCTGGGCTACGTGTATTTACCGTACCACTAGACCCACCTTGGGTAGAGTTACCTCCTACTCGCTGGCGTGGGCTATTTGCTGCTCTATTATATCTATTTGACCCATTGTATCTTCCACTTCCATTAGAGTTATTCCCACCATTATTAGAAGCATATCCATTTCCGCCCCAGCCATATCTATGGCCACCGTACGGTCTATTGTACCCTCCATTTCCATAATATCCGGTAGTGTACCCACCGTAGTAATACGGAGTAGAGCAGTAGCCACCATTCCAGCCACCGTTCCAGCCGTTATTCCAGCCACCGTAGTATGGGTTTCCCCAGCTGTAGCCACCATACCACCCTCCACGTGAGGAGTATCCTACATTCCATCCTCTATTAAAGGGTCTGTACCAGCCATTGTTATAATAACTGTTACCATAAAACCAAGGATCGTTGCCCCAAGAATTGCCATACCCGTTGTTATAATAGCTATTGCCATATGTTCTATTGCTTCCATATGCATCTTGATAACCCTGAGCATATCCATTTTCATAGGTGTACTCAAAATCCTCGTCACGGAATCTTCTGATTCTGGTTTCGTAATCATCATCTACCCCAGCATAATCTTCCGTGCCCATTGCTTCTTCATCATAAACAGGGGCTAATGGCTCTTGCACCTGAGGCTCTGGAGCCTTGGGTGTATATTTTTCAGGAGCGGGCTGTGGTGCATTTTGTACAATTACAATGTCGTCTTCTGGTGTGTAATATACATCATCAGTAGAAGTGGTAGTAAGCCTAGCAGTCGTGCAACTTGCTAGGAAAAAGGTGGTTAGAGCGAGATACGTGTATAATTTCATGGTGCTAAAATTTTAATTCAAACTAACGGTTTAATTTTGCCGTCATACTATAATATTCAAACAGCATACCAAAAATAAATCAAATGGCATTCGAAAAAGTAACACGAGCTCAAGACTACTCCAAGTGGTACAATAATCTAGTAGAAGATGCTGACCTTGCTCAGCATAGTAGCGTACGTGGATGTATGGTGATAAAACCATACGGATATGCCATCTGGGAAAAGATGCAAGCCGAACTAGACAGAAGATTTAAGGAGACCGGACACGAGAATGCCTACTTCCCGCTTTTCGTACCTAAGAGTCTTTTTGAAGCAGAAGAAAAAAATGCCGAGGGTTTTGCCAAAGAATGTGCAGTAGTGACGCACTATAGATTAGAAAGCGACCCAGACAAACCAGGTAAACTGCGTGTAGATGCTAATGCTAAACTAGAAGAAGAGCTCATAGTAAGACCTACGAGTGAAGCTATAATCTGGAATACCTATAAAGGATGGATCCAAAGTTATAGAGACTTACCTCTATTGATAAATCAATGGGCTAACGTAGTACGTTGGGAAATGCGTACACGCTTATTCCTGAGAACTGCCGAGTTTCTTTGGCAAGAAGGGCACACTGCTCACGCTACAAAACAAGAGGCAATAGAAGAAACAGACCAGATGGTTCGTGTGTACGAAGAATTTGCACGTAACATACTAGCCATCCCTACTATAATGGGACATAAGACGGAGAGTGAGCGATTTGCAGGAGCAGACGACACACTCTGTATAGAAGGACTAATGCAAGATGGTAAGGCTCTACAAATGGGCACTTCTCACTTCTTAGGTCAAAATTTTGCTGAGGCCTTTGATGTAAAGTTTGCAACCAAAGAGGGCAAACAGGAGTATGTTTGGGCAACATCTTGGGGCGTTTCAACTCGATTAATGGGTGCGCTGATCATGACTCATTCAGACGACAACGGCTTAGTGCTTCCTCCAAAACTAGCTCCGTTTCAAGTGGTGATGATACCTATTTATAAAGGAGATGAGCAAAAGGAAACAGTGGTAGCCCGAATGAAAGAAATTAAGGCTGAAATTGAGGCAAAAGGAATATCGGTTAAACTAGATGACCGAGATACGCAGAAGCCGGGATGGAAGTTTGCAGAATACGAATTAAAAGGAGTGCCTATTAGAATTGCCATGGGTATGCGTGATTTGGAAGCGGGAAATCTGGAGCTTGCTAGAAGAGATACCCTCGAAAAGAAAATATACGAGCAGAAAGATATCGCGAATAAAGTAGATCACCTTTTGGAGAATATTCAAAATAACTTGCAACAGAGAGCAATAGATTTTAGAGAAGAAAGAACGAACAAAGCAGACAGCTATGATGAGTTCAAAACCATCCTAAAAAACAAAGGAGGGTTCATTTATGCTCACTGGGACGGAACAGCAGAAACTGAGGAACTGATTAAGAAAGAAACGAAAGCAACCATTCGATGTATTCCTTTTACTGCAAAGAAAGAAGAAGGGCTGTGCATGGTAACCGGAAAGCATTCAGCACAACGTGTAATTTTTGCAAAAGCTTACTAAACTATGGGAGAAAAGGAGGAACAAGATTTTCGACAAATTGTAGAAGTTGTCAAAAACAAGGCATCACTCAAGCAGAAAATTTACAGAAACACATTAGCAGGTTTTTTACAGTTTAAAGAAAACTCTAAAAATGTTGTAGAGAATTTGGTGAAAGAGGCGGCAAATTTCGATGATGGAGTAAGTATTGTTTACCAAGAAAAAGGAGTGTTTGAATACCAATTAAAGATTGGTGGGGACATTATTTTATTCCACATGCACACCAATGTTTTTGAATTCGATAAGTCTCATGCGCTTTGGAAAACGGCTTATTTGAAAGAAGACTCCAGCAGAAGTTACTGTGGAATTATAAATATTTATAACTTCTTAGCAGATTCTCTGAAATACAATCGATACGATGACAGTGGATATTTAATTGGAAGAATTTTTATCAATAAAGACAATCACTTTTTTGT
>DNBZ01000102.1 GCA_003484585.1 Bacteroidota bacterium
GTATTTGCTATTCTAAAATTTTGGAAAAAGGGAGTATTCAAAAACCCTTAATATCAAAATACTAACGTTTCTTATCTTCGGCTCTATACTCCTGGCCCTATCGACCAACTACACCATATCTAAATCTCTAAGCCCAAGCAAAGGAGGACATATCTTCATGATGGGTAGAATGATAGACAATGGAATCTTGAAATCTTATCTAGACGATAATTGCTCAGCAAACGAATACCCAATTTGCCAGTACAAAGATTCGCTACCTGCTGATAGCAGAGCATTTCTTTGGGCACCAAATAGCCCAGTACAGCAGCAAGGATGGGGACAATCTGGCCCAGAATATCGCGAAATATTACTAGGTATTTTCACAAGCCCAAAGCCCCTGCTCAAATTCATGTACACCTCGGCCACAGCTAGCGTGTCACAACTATTTCAAAATGACATAGGTTCTGGACTGGAAAGCACGTGGTATGCTAAGCCGAGCAGTCCACCATATGCCGCAGTAGCTGATTTTTACCCTCATGAGATGAACCAGTATCTACAATCTAGGCAAAACGAAAACCTTTGGGGACAAGGTTTAGGCTTCTCAAAGCAAAATACGTTAAACTACTTTTTACTCGTAGTAAGCGTCTTTATTATCTCACTAGGATTAGGTTTAAAAGAAAATAGAGCTCTTATTAGTAATAACCTCAAGGTAACTGCCGTATTACTTTTGTCTGGTGTGGTCATTAATGCTGCGGTCACTGCTTCACTAGCTAACGTATATGATAGATTACAATCTCGTATAAGCTGGGTAATAGTGCTTATAGCTTTGCTTATACTCATACAACTAGGTAAGCGTTTGCACCATAATACCGTTAAGCTTTTTTGAGACCTTGCATAAGATAATAGTACTTTCGTATCCTTGGCAAAGAGCATTATCATAGCACCTATAAAAAACAAAGTAAAAATACTGCCAGACGCACCTGGAGTATACAAATACTTTGATAAAGAGGGTAAGATCTTATACATTGGCAAAGCCAAAAGTCTAAAAAAAAGGGTCAGTTCATATTTCAACAAAAAACAACATGAAAATGGCAAGACTCGTATACTCGTAAGTAAAATTTGGGATGTAAATATAACCGTGGTACCTACCGAGATGGATGCACTCTTACTCGAAAATAGTCTTATAAAAGAGTTTCAGCCCAAGTACAATATCAACTTAAAGGATGATAAGAGTTTCCCTCTAATTAAGATTACTAAAGAGCGTTTCCCCAAGATATTTCCTGTTCGAAATCCAAAAAAAGATGGGAGCACCTACTTTGGTCCGTATAGTAATATACGATTAATGAAAATAGTTCTGGAACTCTGCAAACAAATTTACCCTACCAGAAACTGCACATACAATCTGTCTAAAGCTAATATAGAAGCTCACAAATTTAAGGTTTGCTTGGAGTATCAGATAGGCAACTGCAAGGGTGCTTGTGAAGGACTAGAGAGTGAGGAAGACTACTTGGAGAGTATCAATGGTATAAAAAACATACTTCGTGGAAATCTAAAAGAGGTAAAGGATCACCTAAAATATAAGATGGAACGTGCATCTGCAGACTGGCAGTTTGAAGAAGCATCTAAGTATCAAAAAAAACTAGAGATACTAGACAAGTACCAGAGTAGAAGCACAGTAGTAAACCCTCGCATAAGCGACGTAGACGTGCTCAGTATTGCTCAAAATGACAAATATGCCTACATCAATTATCTCCGTATATCTGGAGGTGTTATCATTCAATCCAAGAACATGGAGATGAAGAAAAAAATGGATGAAACCACTGAAGAATTATTGGAAATAGCCTACGGTGATATAATAGAAGACCAGAGAGAAACCACAGAAATAATAGTACCTATACCTCTACCTCTAGAGGGCAATTTTATAGTCCCTATAAGTGGTGATAAGAAGAAACTTCTACAAATAAGCTATAAAAATGCTAGTCTCTATATGCTAGAGAAAAGCAATCAATATGAAAAACTAGACCCGAAAATAAAGATAGACCGATTACTATCTGCTATAAAAAACGACCTAAGACTTACGGAGCTACCGTATCACATTGAGTGTTTTGATAACTCTAATATACAAGGAGCCTTTCCTGTGAGTGCTTGTGTGGTTTTCAGAGATGGTAAGCCAAGCAAAAAAGACTATAGACACTTCAATATAAAAACGGTAGAAGGCCCAGACGACTTTGCTAGTATGTACGAAGCCCTTACTCGTAGATATAGCCGAATGGTAGCAGAAGAGCAGTCGCTACCTCAACTCATCGTGATAGACGGTGGCAAAGGGCAACTAAGCAGCTCAGTAAAAGCACTGGAGGATTTAGGCTTATATGGTAAAATAGCGATAATAGGTATAGCCAAGCGACTAGAAGAAATATACTACCCTGGGGATAGCTTACCACTCTATATTGACAAAAAATCTGAGAGTCTAAGGGTAATTCAATTTATGCGAGACGAAGCTCACCGCTTTGGAATTACTCATCACCGCAATAGACGTAGCAAAGGAACCATCGCGACTAAACTTACCGAAATAAAAGGCATAGGGCAAGAAAACGCATCGTTACTCCTGCGTACATTCAAATCTGTAGCCAAGATAAAGAAGTCTTCATTCGAAGAAATAGCAAGCGTTATAGGTCCCGCAAAAGCTCAATTAGTAATGGACCACTTTAGTACTTAACTTTTTAATAAAGAGCCCTTGGAAATTGCACACACATTATTTATTTATGTCTTCGCTATTTTTCTCTCTTGGATTTGGGTAGACTACTATCGTTTGATAGACATTTATGATAAGAAGAAATTTCAATACATCCTCTTCACTTTTGCTTTAGGATTTAGTTGTACATTTCTAATATTTCTACTACATTTTTTACTTGGAGATATTGGATTTGATAAAGATGGGAAATGGTGGGAAGTTGCTCTTTATGCAACACTAGAAGTTGGTTTCCCAGAAGAGATAGTTAAGATTTTGCCTCTTATTATAACCTATTATCTCTTTCCAAAAATTTTTAATGAGCCTATAGACTTATTAGGGTTTGCCACCTTCTCTGCACTAGGATTCGCTGCTGCTGAAAATATACTGTATATAGAGAGATACGGAGAGGGGGTGGCTCTAAGCCGCACTATTATAGCAGTACTTTCTCATACGTTTGACACGGCCTTATTTGCTTATGGTATCATTTTGGCTAGATACAAAAAGACCCAATATCCTACGGCTACTATTTTCCTATTCTTTGTATTTGCTGTGCTATCACATGGTTTCTATGATTTTTGGCTTATGTGGAAGGGCTCAGAAAAATTTGGGTATTACATAACTTTAACCTTCTACCTAATCACGGTTTCTATCTACAGCACTATACTAAACAACGCTATAAACAATTCTAAATTTTTCTCATATAAACACGTTGTTAATTCTGGTAAGATTACAAAGCGTTTATTCCAATATTTCTTAATTTTAATAATAATAGATAGTATAGATTCTGCTATTGATATAGGACATTTTGGGATATTCTTTTTACAATTCATCTATGATATTTTCAATCCTGGATTTTTTATAGCCGTAGTAGTTCTTAGACTATCTCGTTTCACCCTGATAGAAGGTCAATGGAAACCCATAAAGCTTGAGCTCCCCTTTAGAATAGTAGGCTCCTCTGGCAGAGGAACTATGCTGCGTGTAGAAGTAAAGGGTGAAGGATATAATGAAACAGTAATAAATCAATTCTATCAGGAAGATGTTATTATCTGTCCTATGTCCCGTAATAGTCCTTTTCTAAGAGAGCCGCGAAAAGCGTACATCGATAAAAAAATATTCTTAAAAGGCGATCAATCTTATTATCTCACCAAGTTTTACATGTCCAGTAACAAAAAAGACTTTGCATATTTCCTTCTTAAACCTAAAACATCTGGCAAAACAGAGACCAGAAAGGGCAGTCCATTAGCAGGATTATTTATTATAGAAGGCAAACATGATTTAACTGATAACACATTAGATTACAAAGATTTTGAGTTCAAAGAGTGGGTTTATATTCAGTCAGATAAATAAGTATTGTACCTTCGGCCTATCAACAGTCAGCACCACATAGCTACACATGGTTTGCAAGCTTATAAAGAGCTCGCATATAACTATAGCCGCCAATTTGGGCATAGCTGCATACTAGATAGCTGCCAGCTAAACACTGGGGTATACGGTGGCAAATACGAGTTTCTGGCCGCTTTTGGAGCTGAAAAAGTGTATTTAGATTACACTGCATTGGGTTCACATCTAGCCACGAATAAAGACTGGCTATTTGGTGTTTTGGGTTACGATCTTAAAAACAACTTTGAGAAATTAGATTCAAATAATCAAGAGATTATATCTTGTCCTGAGCTAAGTTTCTTCGTGCCCCAAATTGTCATTGCTATCGATAAGAATAATAATGTAGGGGTACTAAAAGGAAAACTAACTGACGCTTTTTGGGATACCGAACGAGCGGACTCTCTGTTTCAAGTTTCGGCAGCACAATCCCCTATTACTAAAGAAATATATCTTAACAAAATATCACAAATTCATAATCTGATCTATGCTGGTGAGGTATATGAGCTAAACTACTGCGTCCCTTTTAAGCACGAGTATTTAGCATTTGACCCTATTTCTTTTCATCAGAAACTAATACAAAAGTCGCCAGTACCCATGGCTGCTTATCTACGAGCGGACCATCTTCATCTTTGCGGAGCTAGTATGGAGCGTTTTCTGCTCAAGGATGGAGAACAGCTTATTAGCCAACCGATAAAAGGTACTATAAGAAAAGGGGACAATGCACAAGAAGACGAAGCACTCATAAACGAACTAGAGAATTCAGAAAAAGATAGAGCCGAAAATGTAATGATAGTAGATCTGGTTCGCAATGATCTAGCTCGAGTATCTATTCCAGGCCAGACAAAAGTAGAGGAGCTCTTTGGGGTTTACAGCTACTTGCAGGTGCATCAGATGATCTCTACCATAAAAAGCACCTTATCGGAAAACACTGCGGTAAAAGACATACTAGAAGCCACTTTCCCTATGGGCAGCATGACCGGTACTCCAAAAATAGCCGCTATGCAACATATAGAAGAATTAGAAGATTTCAAACGAGGATGGTACAGCGGTGCATTAGGCTACATTAGCCCTACTAATGATTTCGATTTCAATGTAGTGATACGAACCATGCTATGTGACGAGCAGGCTAAGACCTTGAACTACAATGCTGGCGGAGCTATTACCATAGACTCCGAAGCAGAAAAAGAATGGGACGAGGTACAGCTAAAGATAAAAGCAATAAAAGAAGCACTAGCGATTTAGACTAGTTGTTTCTCTCTTATTTTTTTACTGTTTTCTATTAAGATTTCTTTCAAAGCTTCTTGCTTAAATGGTTTACTCAAAAACCCATCCATACCAGCTTCTAAATATTCGTGTTGACTACCTTCTGTAGCAGAAGCCGTAAGTGCTATTATAAGCGGCCTATCATCTCCATACTTCTCTATTATACGCTGAGTAGCTTGCATACCATCCATCTCTGGCATTTGAATATCCATAAGTATGAGATCTATCTCTTCGTGATCTAGTTTTTTAAGTACCTCAATACCATTCTCTGCATGATGCGAGTCTGTATAGCCGAATTTTTCAAAAAGCTTATCTATGAACATCTTATTAAAAGGATTATCCTCTGCCAACAAAATACGCATAGGGTGCTTATCTGCAAATTTGCCTGTACTTGCCACTAGCTCCTTAATCTCTATTTCTTTGGCTTTATTAGATTCTTTTTTGGTCAGCGATTTTGGTATCTCTACATTCAAAGTAAAGTAAAATGTAGTGCCTATATTTTTTTCTGAGGTAAGTCCTATCTCGCCACCCATCAGCTCTACTAACTTCTTACTTATACTTAAGCCCAAACCTATACCACCATATTTCCTACTTATACTGGTATCCTCTTGTTCAAAAGATTCGAAAATCTTCTTTTGTTTCTCTTCAGAGATACCGATACCATAATCTTTTACA
>DNBZ01000207.1 GCA_003484585.1 Bacteroidota bacterium
AGCTCCTCCAAATAATCCAATTTTACCCCCTTTTGCATACGGCTCTATAAGGTCAATTACTTTGATACCGGTAAACAATGGCTCTGCAGACGTAGAAAGATTCTCATACAATGGTGGATCTTGGTGTATGGATCTACCATTTGTCTTGTCTAGCTCATCTATACCGTCAATAGCATCACCTACTACATTAAGTAGTCGGCCTTTAAGTGCTTCACCTGTAGGTACTAGTATAGCGTTTCCAGTGTCTGTCACCTCAGCACCTCTTACAAGTCCTTCTGTAGACTCCATTGAGATAGCTCTTACAGTGTTTTGCCCAAGGTGAGACTGTACTTCTAATACAACTTTAGTTCCGTCATCCTTAGTGACATGTAGTGAGTTGTAGATTTTTGGTAATGTAGAACCTTCTTGGTTGAACGCTACGTCCACTACGGGTCCAATGATTTGTGATATTTTTCCTGTGTTTGCCATGTTTTTAGGCTTTGTTTTTTAATAGGTGCAAATGTAAGTTGTTAGGCTATGTAGAGCAGTTCCAAATAAAGCAAGTCTATAATTAAGACTATTTAAGAAGTATTCCAATTATTAGAATACTTCTTAAAAAGGATTATATTTGTCAGACTAAATAAAATACGATGGCAGATAATTTTAGCGTATTCGTAGTTGAAGATGACGAATTTTACAGTGAGGTACTGGAGTATCATCTTTCGCTTAACCCGGATATTACGGTAACTAAGTTTACCAATGCAAAAGAGTTTCTAAAGAACTTAGACAAAAATCCGGATGCAGTTACTTTGGATTATTCACTACCCGATATGTCGGGAGAGGATGTTCTCAAAAAGATAAAGGAGTATAACTCGGAGATTCCCGTAGTTATGGTTTCTGGTCAAGAAGACATTAAAACGGCAATCACCTTGCTTAAGGATGGGGCTTATGACTATATAGTAAAGGATGAAGACACCAAAGACCGCATCTGGAACGCGATTAAAAATATTCGTGAGAAAGAAGGTCTGAAAAAGGAGATTTCTGAACTTAAGCAACAGGTTAAGAAGAAATACGACTTTACTACTAGCATCATTGGAAATAGTCCTTCAATGAAAAAGGTTTTTGCTATGATAGAGAAAGCTGTGAGTTCTAATATCACTGTATCTATTACTGGAGAAACTGGAACGGGTAAAGAAATAGTAGCGAAGTCTATTCACTATAACTCGCCTAGGGCTAAGAAGCCTTTTATAGCAGTTAATATTACAGCTATACCATCGGAACTTATAGAGTCAGAGCTTTTCGGTCACGAGAAAGGTTCCTTTACTGGAGCTAATGCACGTAGAATAGGAAAGTTTGAAGAATCTGGAGAAGGAACCATATTCTTAGACGAGATAGGAGAGATGGATATCAATATGCAGAGCAAGTTGCTTCGTGTGCTCCAAGAGCGTGAGCTGATAAGAGTAGGTGGTAATGGTACAGTGAAGATAAACTGTAGAATAATAAGTGCTACACACAAAGATCTAGCTGAAGAAGTTCGTAAAGGCAATTTCAGAGAAGATCTATACTATAGATTATTAGGATTGCCGGTAACGCTACCTCCGCTTAGAGAGCGTGGTAACGATACTTTGGTGCTGGCTAAGCATTTTATAGATGAGTATGCTGAAGAAAATGATATGGGAAGATTGAAATTATCTAGCAAGGCTCAGAATAAACTTTTCAAGTATCCATGGCCAGGGAACATACGTGAGCTAAAGGCTGTTGTAGAACTATGCTGTGTGATGACGGATAGTGATTTGATAGAAGAAGAGCACATTACATTTAACTCTACTGGATCTATCGATACATTATTGCAAAATGAAATGACATTAGAAGAATACAAAAACCGAATCGTAAAGCACTTCCTAGATAAGTATAATAGCGATGTGGTGAATGTGGCCAAACGACTAGATATAGGTAAGTCTACTATCTACAGAATGTTACAAGAAAGAGCGGTATAGCTATTTATATATAAAGGTAAAGTACATGTCGGAAGAGAAATTATACGATTTAGAACAATTGGACTCGATAGCTGCGGGGAATCCAGATTTTGTGACTAAGATGGTCAACATGTTTTTGGATATGACTCCGGGCTTGGTAGATAGAATAGAAGCTGGGTTGCAGACGCAAGACTGGGCAGAGGTAAGATCAGCAGCACATAAAATGAAACCATCAGTAGATATGATGGGCATCTCTAGTCTGCGTGATGTAGTACGAAGGATAGAAGGTAATGCTAAATCAGAAACTAATCTAGAGCAAATACCTGAATTGTATTTTACGCTAACAGAGACTTTAGATAAAGTGTATGAGCAGTTAAGAAATAGATAAAGATTTAGAATAATAAGTAAAGTTAAGGAAGAGGATGGCGAGAGTCATCCTTTTTTTGTTTAAGCATTTGATTAAGGTAGGCTCCTAACGTGGTGAGACCATCTTCTATTTACTTGTTACGCTTCACTATTCACCAACTTCGCCTTGTACATCGCCACAACATTATTCAGTCCGTAATACAATGCATCAGAAATAAGTGCGTGTCCTATGGATACTTCCAAAGTTTCAGGTATCTCCGTAACGAAGTAGTTCAAATTTTCTAAACTTAGGTCATGACCAGCATTGATTCCAAGCCCAAGGTCTGTAGCTCGTTTTGCCGTTGCTTTATACGGTGCTATGGCTATTTCTTTATCTGTAGGATAATTAGATGCATAAGCTTCTGTATAGAGTTCTATTCTATCGGCACCGCAAGCTAAGGCTGCATCCACTTGTTCTACTACGGGGTCTAAAAATACAGATACGCGTATTCCTGCATCTTTGAATCTCTTAATAATAGGAGTGAGGTAGTCTTTTTCTTTAATGCATTCCCAGCCAGCATTACTAGTAATCACATCTGGTCCATCAGGAACCAACGTTACTTGAGTGGGGTTTATCTCTAGTACCATTTGTATGAAATCTTCACTCGGGTATCCTTCTATATTATACTCTGTTTTTACTGCGTCTTTTAGTCCATAAGCATCTGCTCTGGTAATGTGTCGCTCATCTGGCCTGGGATGCACAGTTATACCTTCAGCCCCGAAGTTTTCTAAATCCTTAGCGGCTTGCAATACATTTGGAGTATCTCCTCCTCTCGCATTACGTATGGTTGCTATTTTATTGATGTTTACGCTTAGTTTGGTCATTGAAGTGGTCTGTCTTTTTTATATGTTGGAGAATAGTATTGTATTATGCTTAATTGAAATTGATTTACGAACTTCACTTTATTTTATATCTAACCTGTAGGGTGAATGTCCGTTTTATGTTTCCTTCTATTTCATTAAGTCCTGAACCTATGGAATAGTTTGGTTGAAGATTATTTATTGGCTCATCGTGTTGCGAAATAGCATATCTAAACCAAAAATCTAATCCGCTTTTCACTTTATATCTAGCGAGAATATAGTACCTCATACCAGAGAAGCTATGCGTAAATAATGGATAATCATAGAGTGGTACTTGCTCAAAGCTATAGATTCGATTGTTAAATTGGTCTATGACACTATAAGCAGCTCTACCGCTTAGCTGCAGCTTACTCCCAAAAGGTTTGAATATAATATCTTGGTATATCAAGCTGCCATTGGATTTGGATCCTCCTTCATCGTATATGCTCCATTCTACCCTGTTCCTCAGTTCTATTCCTTTGGTAATGGTATAGGCGATATGAAATCTATGACGTTGCGTGGTCACTTGACTTAACCGTTTGAACTCGTCAACTTCAGAATTTGCTTGTTTGGTCTCGGTTCTGAATCGGTAGTATGCTTTAAAACTTCTACTTGGTTTGTATTGTAATTCTCCCCAAAAATCTGAGCCAGAACTGGGTGCACTAGCAGCAGAGCGTAACCAGTCACTGGTGAATAAGTCATAATAACCTAGTAGCTTAAATTTCCTACTAAGCCGTGTTTCGAAACCTAGGTATAGACCTTCTTCATTTGCGGGGCTGCTGCTTTCCCCAAAACCAGAACTCTGAAGCGTAATGAAGCTCTTCGAATAGTTTCGATAGACTAAACTAGCGTCCAATGCTTTGTTAATACTCATCAAAGCTCCGTGCACTTGGCCTATGGAGTGCTCAAAACTACTATGGCTTACTTCCCCGTATAGATTAAAATTGCGATATACAAAGTCATAATAAAGGCCGTTTTTATAATAGTGGTCTCCTCTAAAATTAAACTTGTTGTAGGGTTGGTAGCTAGGGTCTAATACTGCTCCTAATTTTCTGAGATAATTGACTGTTCCTATGCGTCCAAAAGGCAACTTGTAGTCAAAATAAAAGCCCGTTTGAAAATCGCTAATAGCATCTTTGTCTTCTAGTTCAGAAGGTGTGCGGTGCAGCCCGCCATCTTCTTGCAAGCTAGTAGCTACTAGCGGAGCTTCTCGGTCCGAGGTGTCTATTTCAAGAGCATTGCCATCTACGCTTTTATACGAAGCAAACACACCAAATGTTGCCTTGCCTAGCTCTAGAGCTATTGCCCCTCCTCTTAAGTAGGCATTTTCGCGTAGAGATCTATATGCTCCGAAACCATTGAAATTTCTCTTAGAATTAGTGATAATACTCGACTTGCCAAAAGCTAGTCCTGTGCTTAGCGTTAGCCCTTGCCCAAAATTAGCTTGAAAATCGCCAAGGTGCAGTGCTTTTAGTTTTCCTATATCTCTAGCTGCAAAGTAGAAAGAATAGTAGTCATACCCTTTTGGATTATTATCTCCTAAGAAGGATTCTCCAGCATCTTTTTCCATATTGATACCAAAAGAGATATTGCGTTTATAGTCGAATCTGTATCGTAGGTTATTGTATAGCGGAGATCCTGTATAGTGGCTAGCAGTAAGATCTGAAAGGGTGTCCGAAATAAGGGATCCCCGTACCTTTGGGGTGTGCACCTCTACTAAGGATAATATCTGATGGCTTCCATCTTTCCAAATCTGCCTAAAATTTTTAAGAGATATATTGGTAGAGTTTAAGGTTATAAAAGGCAATATGTTTTGGACATCTTCAGGGCTAAAAGTTTCTAGTACTTGTAGTTCATAAATGCTTATAAAGTTGCTAAATTTTTCTCGGTGCGTTATAATGTCCAGTGCCTGAAAATTGGTAATAAACCGTGCTTCAAAGAGTTCTGTGGCGTCTGCCTTATTCAAGTCAAGTGGGTTTTCGTATTGAAGCAGTAAGTCGCTAGCAAACTGTTGAATATCCACCTCGTCTGCAGTGTTTTCTATATAGCGTTCTATAAACTGATTGACTGCCTCGTTATCCGTTTGAGCTAAAACAGTAATGTGTGCTATAAGAAAGAGTAGAATTATTTTAAAACGCATAGCTCACGTTCAGTGATGGGGAGAAACCCAATTGGTTATGAAAAGAACCTGCTACATCTATATGTAGTGCATTGGTTTGCCAGCCAAAGCCAAGAGCAACTAATTGATTAAGCCCAAAGCCTCCGCGTATGGCGTACTTTTCTTTCTTTAATTCTATCCCTGCATTTAAGTCTAGAGGTTCATCGGTAGCTTGCAAAAAATCCGTATAAAGAGCCAGATCAGAGGTCACAGAGTATTCGAAACCTAGTATGTAAAGTGAGATGCTACGTTCTTCTGGGGAGCTAGTTAGTCTGCTTCTATTGGGATTAGTAAACTGAAAACCAGAGTTTAGCTTGTCGTTTATTTTATAATAGATCCCAGCACTAACCGTGATATAAGTAGCCGATTGGTAGTATGCATCCGTAGAATGGAGTGTATGGTAATTTAAGCAGACGCCCGCAGAGAAGTTATCTCCTAGTTTCTTTGCTATACCTATTTGTGCTTTTTGTGTGGTTAGATTACCAAGTGGCGAGATTTGATACGATAGTCCTATGGTAGCTAATTTGTTGTGTGCATTACCTGCCAGTGATAGGCTAGAGTATTCTCCTAGTCCAAATTGGTTGCTTCCATTAAGGGATATTTGGTTATCAGAAAAGGCAAGTACAGCTACATTGTTTTCTATAGCAAAAGCATTGCGATAGCAACTTGATGCCCCACCCAGAGATAAAGATACGGCGTTATTAGGTGGAGGGAGGATAGCACTAGAAAAAAGGCTAATCAAACAAATAAAAAGAATGGTGCTTAGTCTTCTCACTATGCAAGTATACAGAAGTCGACTTAGAGTTCTTGTTTTATTCTGGTTAAGAACGTCTTAATGTTTTCCAACTTTTCGATTACCTCCACGTTGGTGTTTATGTTTTTTTTGTCGGCCTTTATTTTATCCTTGGCTCCTTGGAGTGTGTATCCCTTATCTTTTACGAGTAGGTAGACTCTAGATATTTCTTCTAAGTCTTTACTCGTATAAAACCGCGTACCCTTAGCGTTCCTTTTGGGGTTGAGAGTACTGAACTCTGTTTCCCAATAGCGAAGTAGTGAAGCTGCAACATTAAAATGCTTAGAAACTTCAGAAATACTATAGTACAGTTTGCCTTCTTTTAAGGCCATTAGTCAAATGACTGATTTGGATTAGAAGCTAGTTTTAGAATCTCCTCGTACTGATCTCCAGTTAGGTCATTGTAGAAATATCCTACAGGATTTACAGCGGTGCCATTCTTATGTACTTCATAGTGCAGGTGAGGTCCGGTAGATTTCCCTGTACTGCCTACCAAGCCTATCAATTGGCCTCTAGTCACTTTTTGCCCTGACTTTACGTTGGCACGGCTCATATGGCCATATAGCGTTGTGTATCCGTATCCGTGGCTTATTACTACGTGTGTTCCGTATCCCCATCTAGAATGTTGCACTTTTTTAATAATACCGTCACCAGTTGCATATATCTTAGTGCCCTTTGGTGCAGTGAAATCCATACCCTTGTGCATTTTACGGGTTTTGTAAATAGGATCAACTCTGTAACCAAAACCAGATGCAATTCTTCTTAGATTTTTATTTGGAATAGGCTGTATAGCTGGAATAGAAGCAAGCATTTTGCTCTTATTCTTAGCCATTTTAATTAATTTGCTGTAGGAGTCTTCTTGTATTTTAGACTGAGAACTAAGGTTGTCTAAACGCTCGTGTAGTTTTTTAAATTTAGCTCCGTTTTTAATGTTGTCTAGTACGGTATATTTGTCTGTACCACCGGTACCTGCCTTTCGTACGTCACTAGCTATTGGTTCTGCACCAAATATTTCGCGGTATACATCATCATCCATTCTAGCTAAATAGGTAATTCGATTTTCTAAAGAAATTGATTTTTGTTCTAAAAGTTTGAGTTGAACTTCCTTATCAGACAGCTCGGCTTTCAATGATTCGGAATTATTACCTTTCATTGCTATAGATATGCTCAGTGTACTTACTACAGCGATAAGCGAAACCCCACCTAAAATTCGTGCAGTAATTGCCCAATAATTAGGAGATACTCTTTCGTATTCAAGAGTTTCTTTATTAAACCTAAATTTTGCTTTACTCATTGTATCTTTGTCGCGTTAAAAAATTATCGCGAATATAAAATTTTAACACCAATTAAACGTATAATTTAGACGAACGAATGACAGCATCGGAAATAAGACAAACATTTCTTACTTTTTTTGAGCAAAAAGGACATAAAATAGTGGAATCTGCACCCATAGTGGTGAAGGACGATCCTACACTTATGTTTACTAATGCCGGTATGAATCAGTTCAAAGATATCTTTTTAGGAGATAAAAAGACAGAAAGTACACGGGTAGTAGATACGCAAAAGTGCCTGCGTGTAAGCGGTAAGCATAACGACCTAGAAGAAGTAGGAGTAGATACCTACCACCACACCATGTTCGAGATGTTGGGCAACTGGTCGTTTGGAGACTACTTCAAAAAAGACGCTATCAACTGGGCGTGGGAGCTACTCACAGAAGTGTATAAACTGGACAAAAACAGACTCTATGTGTCTGTTTTTGAGGGAGATAAAGAAGATAACTTAGGACTAGATACGGAGGCTAAGGACTTATGGCTAAAACACGTAGCCGATGACAAAATAATCCTAGGAAATAAAAAAGACAATTTCTGGGAAATGGGTGAGACAGGACCTTGTGGTCCTTGCTCAGAGATACACATAGATTTACGTAGTGATGAGGAGCGAGCTAAGGTAGATGGGGCTACACTGGTCAATGCAGATCACGATCAAGTTATAGAGATTTGGAATCTAGTATTTATGCAGTATAACCGTAAGGCAGATGG
>DNBZ01000143.1 GCA_003484585.1 Bacteroidota bacterium
GCCACTATTATTTCTCGTGTATTCTTGGCCGTGACCATGCTCTTTGTATTATTTAAAAGCAGTAAAATACCAATAACCTTAACCTCGTTTCGCAACTCATTTTCAGAATCTTCACGCATCACGTTTTACAAGCGAATATTTAAATTGGGGCTACCCACGGGCTTCCAATATTTTTTAGAAATAGCAGCTTTTGCAGGAGCAGCTGTACTAGCAGGGACCTTGGGATCTAGGGAATCTGCAGCACATAATCTGGCTATTACCTTGGCATCTCTTACTTATATGTTTGCAGGGGGTATATCTGCCGGCAGTTCTATATGCGTAGCCAAAGCCTACGGCAATGGAAACTATACCAATGTAAGAAACTACGGACTCCAAGGACACAAAATAGGTCTATTGGTTATGTTAGTTTTCGCTCTGATATTCTTAGCTTTCAGTACTCCTTTAGCTTCATTATTCACAACGGATTCAGAGGTAATTCGTATGGGTGCTAATCTATTAATTCTCGCAGCTATATTTCAACTAGGCGATGGTCTACAAGCTGTTTCTGTAGGTTTATTACGAGGAATAGAAGACACAGTACTACCTAGCTTTCTAATCTTCATAGCTTATTGGGTTATTGCTATTCCTGCTGGCTATTATCTATCTTACAGTAAAAATGTACCCGTTATTTTTCAAAGTGTTAATGGTATTTGGATAGGATTAAGTTTAGGGCTTACCATTTCTGCTATTGCACTTACTTATCGCTTTTATTACTTACTTCGTAGCAAATGAAACCTATATTTTTTTTACTATTTATTTTTCTTGGCTTGCAGCTTTCTGCTCAGACCCACTTAGGTATAGTCATAGAACCTACAGCTAATATAGCTCGACTAGGGATGGAACCAAAGCAGCAAAGTGACTCTATAAGAGGCTTGATGCATATAGACAAAACCCTTGGATTTGGCCTAGAAATAAGAAACCAGATAGATCGATACCAATCCATCACTTTCATCCCTAGTTATCAGCAGTATAATTTACTATTAGTTAAAGAAAACTTGCAATTTTTAGATATAGTGCATCCCAACTTACCAGAGATAAGAGACTTCTCTCAAGGGGCTAACAAAGCAGCGAGTATTAGACATAGACAGAAGTACATAGGCACGCAAATTTTGTACGCAAGAAAGCTACAGATTAGGGGGCTAAATAGCAAGTTAAGAATTGATATGGGTGCAGGTTTAGGGTTATATTATCTATTGCAGAGCGATGTGAAAATTACCACTGAAGGTTTTTCCATCAAAGGTCAATTTAGCCATGTTTTTAAAGATAGTACAGGCATAGAAGCTAGGCCATTTCTAATACAAGCTATAGGTTATGGTGACATCTCATACAGCATATCACCCATCATAGATGTATTTGGCGGAGTCAAAATAGCTTTACCATTCACTTCCACTACCACGTCTCTTCCTAAGATTACACTATTTACCCCAGCTGCGAGAGTTGGCTTAAGGTTTGAGCTTTAGCCCGTTTATCTAATCAGATAAACTTCTCCACTACTAATAAGTGGCACACTAGTGCCGTTGGTAGGCAGTAGATATCGTATTACAAAATAGTAATGGCCACCCTGTGCTGGCACATTTTGCACTGTACCATCCCAAGCTAATTCTAAAGGTGTGCTTTGATATACTTTAGCTCCCCATCTATCAAAGATCATCATGCTAAGCACTTCTACATTGCCTGATGGTTGAAATACATCATTGTTCCCATCTGCATTGGGTGAGAATGCGTTTGGTATAAAAATATCACATACGTAAGGCAAAAACTCAAGCGTTACATCATCAGAAACAGTACCACATTTATTAGAAACCGTGACAGTAAATGTACCAGAGCTATTGATCACTCGAGTGCCGCCACCACTATATCCATCACTCCAGGTATATGTAGCTTCTGGAGCTGTTACGTCTATTACTCTTTGGCCATCACCGCAAAGCAATGAGTCTATCCCTAGATCTACAGTAGGCGTGCTTATCACCTGTACTTGTATACTATCTCTAAAGCTGCATCCATTTTCTAATCTTTGAGCCCAAAGTACGCCTGATGAGCTTACAGTAGTAAAGGAATCTGTATCTCCTGTACTCCAACTTACGTTAGTAGTTCCTTTCGGTACTCGCAACACAAAACTTGTTCCACTGCAAATACTAGTATCATTACCTAGCTCAAATATCGGCACTTCGAACACCTCAGTGCTTAGCGTAAATGTATCCTTACATCCACTTTCATTCACAGCATATCTAACTGTATTGGTGCCAAGTTGAGTAGGCGAAAAATTGCCAGTGGCATCCACATTATCACCCAACCAGTCTCCATTTGCTAAGTTAGCTTGCAAGCTTACAATTCCATCTCCGAGGCAATATCGACTCGCTAAGCCTGTAAAAGTATTATTGGGTTGCTGAGCTACTCTTACACTATCCAAGTATTCATCATAGCATCCAAAGCCATCTACTACCTCTAAGTTAATATAATATAAACCAGGTGCTCCATAAGAATGAGTCACCAAATTTCCTGTATTACTAGATCCATCTCCAAAATCCCAAGTACTGATAGTAGCACCATCCAAGGTGTTGTTTTCGAACGTAAAAAGATTACCACTTAGGCACATTTCTTTTTCGAAACTAATAAGGGGAGTATCTATTGGCCGTTGTCTCACTTCTACTGTAAGATCAAATGAATCTGTACAATATACCACGCTATCTTGTGTACTAGTAGCACTCAGCCTTACAACATATATGCCTGGGCCGCTGTATGTTTTTTGACCCTTGAGACGTATATCAAACGACCCATCTCCATATCTCCTAAGGTAGGCTGTTTTAGAAATAGAACCACTCAGTGAGCCAATTATTGTATTGTTTTTAAACTTAAAAAAGTTTGTAGAACCATCCGATTTCAAAAAGCACTGTTGTTGCGTATTGTTAGGTTCTGCTGGATCTAGCTCAAACCTCACAACTGGTGTAGGAGCTATGGTGTCATCTAGCACAATAATCGCTTCGCATCGATA
>DNBZ01000110.1 GCA_003484585.1 Bacteroidota bacterium
TCTAACTTCTTTAGTTAGTCTCCTGACTGTTTCAATATTATGTGAAACTATTTCTGGATGCACCTTTATAATTCTGTCAAGCTGCTCTGTGTTTCCTTGGAAATCAGGAATGAGAGTTTCTAGCGTAGTGTCTGGGTTGAATTCACGTATAGTATTCACCGTCTTAACCCAGTGGTTACTTCCCCCATCATCAAGATCATCTCTATCTACGCTTGTGATAACAGCGTGCTTAATACCCATAAGGTTAATAGATTGAGCTACTTTAAAAGGTTCCAGCGGATCTAGTTTTTCTCCAGCTCCTGTTGCTACATTGCAAAACTGGCAACTTCTTGTACACGTGTTACCTGAAATCATAAATGTTGCAGTACCTGCTCCCCAGCATTCTCCAATATTAGGACATTTGCCACTTTCGCATATTGTGTGCAGTTTGTTGTCTTTAACAAGCTTGAGCATCTCGGCGTATTTACCATCTCCAGGTATTTGGGTTTTTAACCAATCTGGTTTGACACGCTTATTTTGCTTTATTTTTACGTGTGGTTTGTTCTCTATTTTGTTTGCCATTGAGAAGACAAATTTAAGAGCAGTTTTATAGTAATCATATATTAATCCCATTTTTATATTATTGAGCAACAAAACGACATTATTATACGTTAGATTTGTCTACTAAATCAATTATGAAAGTAATTTTATCGTTCGTTTTTTGCCTTATAACAGTTAGTGCTTTTTCGCAGAACAATACACCGACTTATACTTGGCGAATGCATCAGCCATATGAAAGTGTAAAGCAGATTGTAGAAACAGACAAATTTCTGTATGTTCTATCAGACGTAGGAATATACTCTTTTGATCTTTCGTCTGGCGAAATAGAAAGACTAACCAAGGTAGAAGGGTTTGCTGAAGCAGAAGTTGCTTGTATGGCTTACTCTAACATGTATCAAACTTTAGTTATAGGATATGCCAATGGCAATATTGACTTACTCAAGAATAATAGAATTATAAACTTTGATATTGTTTTGAAGAATGATAATTTAATAGGGGCTAAAGACATTTATGAAATAAAATGCATAGAGAATAGAGCGTACTTTGCTACGTCTTTTGGGGTGGTCGTTTTAGATATTGATAAGGAAGTTCCTGTAGATGATTATCAGAACTTAGGACAAGGTGGTACTAGTTTGGGAGTTAGTTCTCTGGATATACTAAATGACACTTTGTACCTTGGGACACCAGAAGGATTGAAATACGCCCCAGCGTATATCAATAGTGTTAATCTGAAAAACTTTTCAAGTTGGGAAACATTGACCTCTTTCGATTCTGCTACTAGCTTAGAGGTCTTTAATAGTAAACTGTATTTCGTTTCTAAAAATATATTGTATTCGCAGGTTAATGGTAATGTAGAAGTGGTGGGAGATGGCTTAGCAAAGAAGTATAAAAGCATAGTAAATTCTCATAATGAGTTGATTATCTGTAGAACAGAGGGTATTGCTAGATTAAGTACAAATGATGTGCTCACAGAGGTAGGTGAGATGTTTATGGATTATGCCATTACGGACTATCAGAATAATTTATGGTTTGGAGCATTCTATAGAGGACTTATTAAGAGAACCCCCAATACACAATATGGATATGTTAGACCTGTAGGCCCATTTGACGTTACAAATTTTGATATGATGGGACAAGGTAATAAAATGTGGGTTACTGCAGGTGGTTATACTACGGCATTTGCTCCAACTTATAGTGATAGAGGGTTCTATCTCTATGAGGACGGCAATTGGTTTAACAGCAGTAAGAGTAGTGATGCATTAGTAGGCATGATGGATGTGACCAATATACTCGTGAACCCAAATAATGATGAAATTTGGCTAGGGAGTTTTGGTGCAGGATTGGCCCAAATTGTAAATCAAAAGCAAGTTGCTCGTTTTGACCATACAAACAGTACTATAAAATCTGACCCGGCAGACAGGGATATAGCTCTAGGAATGGCTTTAGATAGTAAAGGGAATCTATGGGTTTCAAACTACGGAACTTCAAAAGCACTAGCAGTAAAAAAAACAGACAATACTTGGAGCGATTATAGTGTAGGCACCTCTAGTTTAGGGGAAATGATAGTAGACGAAAGTGATCAACTGTGGGCTATAGCACCTAGGACTAGCAGTATAGGAGTGGTAGCCATGAAGGAAACTGCAAATGGGACCATGCAAAGAAGGCTACTTACTTCTGGTGAGAACAATGGCGGACTACCCAATAACAATGTAAGAGCAATAGCCGTAGATAAGGATAATGAAATATGGGTGGGAACAGAAGCGGGAATTGCTGTTTTTTATAACCCAAGTTTGGTTTTTGAAGGTGGTAAGAATGCGGATGCCCAACAAATAGTAATTGACGACGGAAATGATGTAGGTGTACTGCTCGGTAATGAGGTGGTGAATGATATAAAAATTGATGGTGCCAATAGAAAATGGATAGCTACTAACAATGGTGCATGGTTGGTAAAAGAGGATGGCTCAGGAATCATTTTGCATTTCACTTCAGAGAATAGTCCGTTACCTAGTAGTTTGATAAATTGTATAGGTATAGTACCCAATACAGGAGAAGTGTTTTTTGGTACAAGTGAGGGGATAGCATCTTTTAGAGGGGATGCTACAGAGGCATCTATGTTGCATAAGAACACACTAGTTTTCCCTAACCCTGTACATCCAGAATATGAAGGTCCAATTACAATCACAGGCTTGCCTGAAGATGCTACGGTAAAAATTGCGGATGTAGCAGGCAGGGTGGTTTACGAACTTATAGCCACCGGAGGAACGGCTGTATGGGATGGACTTGATTTTAATGGTAATAAACCTAAAACAGGTGTTTACCTAATCTATTCGGCAAATAAAGATGATGAAGATTCGTTAGTGTCTAAGCTGCTCATAGTTAGATAGTTATATATGATTGCAAAGACTAAGGCTATCGTACTACATAATACTAATTATAGTGAAAACAGTGTGATTAGCAAGATGTATACTAAAGAATATGGACTTAGAACGTATATAATACCCAGCATTAGGAAAGGCAAATCAGCCATAAGGCCGTCTATGATTTTGGCATTATCGTTAGTAGAATTAGACATTTATGAAAAGGCAAATGCCTCTATTAATAGAATAAAGGAACTACGTAATTCTCAGCTTCTTGTTAATATTCATTCAGATATAGTAAAGACAAGTATCGCACTTTTCCTATCTGAGATATTAAATCACTGCATCACCTTTGATCAAGGCGATGAATATCTATTTGATTTTTTGCAAAGAGAGATTCTAATATTGGAGAATGAAGAAACCAATAGTTTATATCCTATATTCTTTTTGGTCAACCTTTCGAAACACCTAGGCGTGCAGCCATTGGGGGTGTATAGCAGGGATACTCCCTACCTTAGTTTAGACGAAGGAATGTTTGTTTCCCAGAACGGATTGCACACTACATCTACCCAAGTGGCAGAGGTAGTATCTCATATTTTGGAAAGACCAACAGAGAAAAAGATTAGTGTAAATGCTGAGCTAAGAAAAAGTACACTAAACGAGATCTTGAAATATTATCAATATCATATTACTAAAAATCGAAAGATAAAATCTGTAGAAATACTTTCTGAACTGTTAAATTAATGGCACGTCGTTTGAATACATTTGTAATAGATGCATAAGATTATACTGATATTTAGCCTAGTGATGGTAAGCTTACCATCAATGGCTCAAACCAAGGATCCAGAGTCTGCAGTGATACTGAGAAGAGTATATATGGATGGGGATACATTTTATGTATACTCGTTTGATGAGTTTATACTGAAAGAATTTAATAATAAAGAGGAACAGGAAGCATACTTAAAGCTTGTTAGAAATGTAAAAAAAGTAATGCCTTATGCCAAACTAGCAGCTTTTAGAATACAAATGATGGAAGATAATCTAAATCAACTGACATCTAAAAAAGCTAAGAAGAAGTATATTAAAGCTACAGAGGACGCAATAAAAGAAGAATTCATTTCTCAGCTAAAGACCTTGACTTCATCACAAGGTAAGCTACTCATAAAACTTATACATAGGGAGACTGGCAGCACAACTTATGAGATACTAAAGAAATATAGAGGAAGTGCGAGTACTATGTTCTATGGCCTGTGGGCAAAAATGTACAATGCAGATATAGATACGAAATTTGACCCTATAGAGGATTATCAAATAGAGTATATCATCAAAAATGCGAAACTAGAATAAGGATTGCGTGTTAAATAATAATATGAAGTTAGACGTTTTGGCTTTTGGAGCTCATCCTGATGATGTCGAGTTGGCATGCTCTGGCACCCTTTTAAAATTAATATCTGAAGGTAAAAAAGTAGGGATTATTGATCTTACAAAAGGAGAATTGGGCACGAGAGGCACAGAGTTTACTCGCCAAGAAGAAGCCGCCGCCGCATCTTCTATTCTTGGTATTGAGGTAAGAGAGAATTTGGATTTAGGAGATGGCACATTTGATCTATCACATAAGAATAAGCTGAAAGTGATAGAGATGATTAGAAAATATAAGCCTACAATGGTTTTAGCAAATGCGACGCACGATAGGCACATAGACCACCCAAGGGCCGCAAGTTTAGTTAAAGACGCGGTTTTTCTAAGTGGACTAAAAAAAATAGAGACATCTTTAGATGGGACTAGACAAGAGGCATATCGGCCTACCAGTATGTTCCACTACATACAACATTATCATATGACGCCAGATTTTGTAATAGATGTTACGCCATTCCAAAATAAGAAAACAGAAAGCATTCTGGCCTATAAAACTCAATTCTATAATCCAGACCACAAGGAAGATGAAACGCCTATAAGCTCTAAGCGATTCTTACGTTTCTTAGACGGAAGAGCAAGAGAGATGGGCGAAACGATAGGAGTTGAGTTTGGTGAGGGATTCACGAGTTCTACACCACTAGTCTATGATCTTAAGACTCTTTTGTAGACTTGTTTCATTCCTAAAATCCAACTTTTCGTAGCCTCTATTTCATAAAAAGGT
>DNBZ01000050.1:0-1135 GCA_003484585.1 Bacteroidota bacterium
TAACAAATGTTATCGCATCCCCTGGGTTTTCTGCTCTTCCTGTTCTTCCTATTCTATGGACAAAGTCTTTAGGTGACCTAGGTAATTCGTAATTGATAACATGAGGTAAAAAGGCAATGTCTATTCCTCTAGCAAGCAAGTCTGTAGATACCAGTACACGCAGTTTCCCATTGGTAAACTTGGTCAGTGAATCTGTTCTACTTCCTTGACTTTTCTTACTGTGGATTGCTGTAGCATCTATCCCATTTTTTCGCAACTTGTCTGCTACTAGGTCTGCCTGATACACAGAAGAGGTAAATACCAGTACTTGCTGCCAGTCGTTGCTTTTGATTAAGTGACGTAGCAGTGGACCTTTCTTTTCTGCAGAAACAGTATATCCTACTAGGTTAATTAGATCTAAATCCAATTGTTTCGCCTCTATATGGACTACTGTAGGATTCTTTAATAAAACGCGTTCTACCGCTTGTACTTCTGGGCTTAAAGTGGCAGAGAATAATAGGTTTTGACGTCTTGCAGGTAACAGTGCAAAAATGCGATCCATTTCCTCTTTAAAACCTAGATTTAGCATCTTATCTGCTTCATCCAGTATCAGCGTACTTAGACTCTCAAAATGCATAGCATTAGATTCCTTGAGCTCGAGTAAACGGCCGGGAGTAGCTACCAATACATTGAGATGCTGCATACCCATCATTTGTGGATTTATAGAAACGCCACCGTGTACCGCCATAGATTTAAGACGAAAAGGTAGCTCCTGAGTAAACGAACGAAAAACCTCTTCTACTTGAATAGCTAACTCTCTGGTAGGCACCAAAACCAATACATTGATATGTCTATTCTTCGTTGTGGTTTTGCCTTCTAGGTTTTGGATAATAGGCAGTGCATAGGCAGCTGTTTTACCAGAACCTGTAGGAGCTATGCCCAATACATCTTTCCCTTGCAAGATTACAGGTATTGCCTGCTCCTGAATGGGAGTAGGCAGTTTATATTCTTGCTTGACTATTGATCTTAATATATACGGAGCTAGTCCTAAAGCTTTGAAAGACATTTGATAGTTGTGTTTTGAATGTGTCTGCAAAGGTAGGTTTTAAAAATGCTGTTTAGCTGCATTCTGAACACAAGCATTTATAACAAATTT
>DNBZ01000050.1:1197-6823 GCA_003484585.1 Bacteroidota bacterium
CAGAAAATTATCCTTAAATTTCGCCACAATGCAAAATCTATCAAAAACGCTAACCCTTGCCATTATTACAGCAGTAACCATCACAGCGTGTAACACCACACCTAAAGAAAAACCAATGGAAGACAACGTATTACTCCAAGAGTGGACCGGATCCTACGGTGGAGTTCCTGCCTTTGATAAGATGAAACTAGAAGATGTGAAACCTGCTATGCTAAGAGGTATGGAACTCCATCTGGCAGAAATAGACAAGATAGCCACTAACGAGGATGCACCTACATTTGAAAATACCATAGAAGAACTAGAACGTGCTGGGCAAGAACTCAATAGAGCTTTTACCTACTACGGAATACTGAGCGGCAATATGTCGTCCCCAGAGTTCAGAGAGGTGCAAGCAGAGCTGTCTCCTCTCCTATCAGAATACCAAACTAAGATTACACAGAACTCAACACTATTTTCCCGTATAAAAACGGTATACGATGCAGCCAAAGCAAAACCACTAGAAAGCGAGCAGCAACGTGTAATAGAACTGATATACAAAGAGTTTGAGATGAATGGAGCTCAACTGAATGCTGCACAAAAAGCAGAATACGCAGGAATAAGCACACAACTCTCTACCCTCTACAACACCTTCTCTAGCAATGTATTACACGACGAAGAAAACTATGTGACCTACCTTACCGCGGAGCAACTCGGCGGATTACCAGAAGGATTTATAAAATCTGCAGCGAGCATAGCCGCTGACAAAGGACAAGAAGGCAAGTATGCCATCACCAACTCTCGCTCTTCTATGGATCCATTTCTGACGTATGCTACCGATAGAGAATTGCGTAAGCAGGTATGGACCAACTACTACTCCCGTGGAGATAATGGAGATGAATATGACAACAATACACTGATAGCAGAAGTACTGCAACTCAGACGCAAAAAGGTAGAGATTTTGGGCTACAAAAACTTTGCGGAGTGGAGACTGCAAGACAGAATGGCCAAAAATCCAGAAAATGCACTTGCCCTTATGGAAGCAGTATGGACAGCATCTATAGCAAGAGTAGACGAAGAAGTAGCAGATATGCAAGCAGTCGCAACCAAAGAAGGAGCTAAACTAACTATAGAGCCGTGGGACTACCGCTTCTATGCCGAGAAAGTACGCAAAGAAAAATACGACCTCAACTCTGAAGAAGTAAAGCAATACCTGCAACTGGATAAACTCACCGAGGCAATGCACTATGTAGCCGGCAGATTGTTTGACTACGAATTCACACCCCTAGCGGAAGGAACTATTCCTGTATATCACCCAGATGTACGTGTGTGGGAAGTCACCCATAAAACTACGGGAGAAAACGTAGGCTTATGGTATCTCGATCCGTATGCGAGAGAAGGCAAGCGTTCCGGTGCGTGGGCCAACACGTTTAGAAGTCATGCAACATTACATAGCCTGCCCGCCGAATGGAGGGTCTTAGCTACCAATAATTCTAACTTTGTGAAGCCTGCCGAAGGCGAGGCTCTTTTAGTTTCGTGGGATGATGCTACTACCTTCTTTCACGAGTTCGGACATGCATTACACTTCTTCTCTAGCACCGTAAAATACCCAACGCTCAATGGCGGTGTGCGTGACTATACCGAATTCCAATCTCAACTGCTAGAGAGATGGCTCAGCACCGATGAAGTGATAAATAACTACCTCGTGCACAACGAAACAGGAGAACCTATGCCAGCAGCACTAGTGCAAAAAATCAAAAATGCAGCCACCTTCAATCAAGGTTTTTCTACTACTGAGTATCTCGCTTCTGCACTTATGGATATGAAATTTCACTTGGCAGACCCTACCAATATGGACGTAGATAAATTTGAAAGAGAAACCCTAGCCGAGCTTAAGATGCCGAAGGAACTCCCGATGAGACATAGAACTCCACACTTCGGACACGTATTTTCTGGAGAAGGATATGCCACGGCGTACTATGGATATATGTGGTCAGATGTACTTACTGCTGATGCCGCAGAAGCCTTTGCAGAAGCACCAGGCGGTTTTTATGATGCAGCACTAGCAGACAAGCTTGTGAAATACCTCTTCGCTCCACGCAATGCCATAGACCCAGCAGAAGCCTATAGACTCTTTAGAGGTAGAGATGCCAAGATAGAAGCATTGATGAGAGATAGAGGGTTTCCGGTTGGGGAGTAGAAATAGAATAGTCCTTGATACTTTCTTAACACCTTCTATCGAAGAAGACCAATTACTCTCTTGTATTATAAGATTTTACACAGACATAGCTTCTCCTTTACTCATTACAATTCTGTCCCGATAGGTATCGGGAGACAACCGACTCCGATTCGACTTTAGATAAAACGTATGCTGAGCTTAGCTGCAGTGCTCAGGATGACGAAGCGAAGTGCTTTCAAAGACTTCCGTTACATTTGAAAAATACAAAATGACCAAATACTTCATCCTACCGATACTCTGCATACTGGCTTGCACACAAAGCCAAGAGCCGGAGAATACCAATCAAGGAGCAACAGGCAGCAAAGCATCCATTATCATACTTGGAACTATACAAGATGCAGGATCACCGCAGATAGGCTGCCAAAAAGAGTGTTGTGTAGACTTGTACGACCATCCAGATACAGACAGAATGGTATCTAGCATAGGATTAGTAGATACGGAGAATGAAAACACCTACCTCTTCGATGCTACACCAGACATGGTAGCACAAATGGCGATACTCACCAGTCACGAAAAGCAAAGCGACAAACAGCTAGCAGACGGTATCTTCCTCACCCATGCACACATAGGCCACTACACGGGCCTCATGTACCTAGGCAAAGAGTCAAAAGATGCTGATAGCGTGCCACTATTTGTGATGCCACGGATGAAGGAGTTTCTGAGCTCCAACGGCCCTTGGGACCTGCTCATTAACAGAAGGAACGTGAGCCTAAAAGAACTAAAACACGAACTACCCGTGAGGTTATCTGCCAATATCACGGTGACCCCGCTACTAGTACCGCACAGAGACGAATACTCCGAAACGGTAGGCTACCGCATAGATGGACCCGATAAAAGTGCCCTCTATATCCCAGACATAGATAAATGGGACAAGTGGGATCTCGATATTATAGAAGAGATAAAGCAAGTAGACTATGCCTTCATAGATGCCACCTTCTACAGCGGTAAAGAGATGAATAACCGAGACATCAGCCAAATACCGCACCCTTTTATCATAGAGAGTCTAGCTAAGTTCCAAGATCTTTCAGCTACAAATAAAAGCAAGATAATCTTCATCCACTTTAACCATACCAACCCAGTGATAGATCCTACTAGCCAAGAGAGCAAAACTGTCACAGACCAAGGTTTTAGAATTGCGAGAATGAGGGATGTGTTTGAGATGTAGATTCTTTTCCTTTTTGTCTTGACACAAAAAGAAAGAAAACGGAGTTTCATAAACACCATAAAAAACAGACACTAGTACATAAAAAGGTCAAGGCTCTATCTTCAAAGCCATTTCTCCTTCATAAAGGACACAAAATGCACTAGCCTCTTGCTTCATCCTTTTTTGCCGTAAAAAAGAATTAAAAACCTCCTCGCTTTAGAACCTCTTGGATAAAACATAAACCCCTCCCGCCAATGAAAAAACTCGCTTCACTCAGACAGTTTTCATTGTGCATCCTTCCCGCTGTTTTGTTTTAGCACCAAAATCTTCTTATGCGAGAGTCCCTAGCATAACATAACTATCGACTTCAAGACAAATCCTTTTGAGACAATGCGAAGCCGAGCGTGGGCCAAAAGTATTCTGGTAGATGAGTCTGCGGCGGAGACTACTTTGAAGGCACTCGGGCTGACAAAGCTTTCATAAAAGGCTATTCACCTTATATTGCCGCCCTATACTTACAGCTAAAACTACCACAATGAAACATCCAGTAATAGATCTGCACTGCGACCTGCTCGCACATATGCTAAATATGCCTACTCCAGACCCTTTCGATAAAGAAGGGATTGGTTGTTCCTTTCCTGCATTGGCGGCAGGAAATATAAAGCTGCAGGTGATGGCCATTTTCACGGCTACGGAAAAGGGAAGTACATTATTAGCGGTAAAACAGAGTGAGATCTTTGCATCCTTCCTTGCAAAATACCCAGATGATTGTAGGTTGGTGCATGAAGTAAGCACCCTTAATCAAATTACAAGTTCATCTAAACTAGGTATGATAGCTGCCATAGAAAACGCCTCTGGGTTTTGCGAAGAAGATGAGCCACTGGCTATTGGGTTAGAACGGTTAGAACAAATCATCACCAATACTACTCGTATCTTATACATTGGACTGACACACCACCTAGAAAATAGATTTGGTGGAGGAAATAATAGCGATGTAGGCTTAAAGGACGACGGCAAAACATTGCTTCAGTATTTGAATGGGAGAAAAATCGCAGTTGATTTTTCCCATGCCAGTGATGCTCTAGCCTATGATATGCTAGCCTACATTGCAGAGCACAGCTTAGACATTCCTATCCTAGCCAGCCATTCCAATTACAGATCCATTTTCGATCATGTACGTAACCTTCCAGATGATCTTGCCAAAGAAATCATAAAACGTGGAGCACTCATCGGAGTTAATTTTTTAAGAGCGTTTGTAAACCCAGACGACTCCAATGCCCTGTACGAACACATCAATCACGGAATTCAACTAGGGGGTATTAACTCCATTTGCTTCGGGGCAGATTATTACGCTACTGGCGGTCATCCTGACCTATCACGTATTCCATTTTACTTCAAAGAACACGGAGATGCAAGCTGCTATCCAGCTATTCTAAACTCAATCTCTGAGCAGGTTTCTCCAGATGCAGTAGCAGGCATCGGCTATCAAAATGTGATAAATTATCTGAATAAGCTTTGGGAGTAAAAAATACAACTCAAAAGAATAACTCCTCCCCAAAATAACTATTCACCCTATATTGCCGCCCTATAAATAAGGACGATACTAAAATGGAAAATAAAAGAGAAAAACCGACACCAGAAGCGAAAGCACTTTCGCTTTATCTAATGGCTCACAAATCATCTGATAACGCAATAAAAGACAAGTCTAGAAAGATGAACAAGCGTTGGGATATGGTGGTAGCAGGCGAATTAGAAAAGACGGCGTACCAAGAAGAGGTACAAGCAGCATTAACGTTTTATGGTGGCTATAAAGAAGTAATAGAGAAAACAGTTAAATTTTACATTGATAAATTTGGCGAATGGAAGTCACAAGGTGATGACCAATATGGAGTAGACGCTCAGCAAATAGCTGATAAGCTACTGGCTGAATAGTGCGGTTTTTTCAAAGGAATGATAGCATCCATTAGAAGACAATACACCACTGCAAGTAATATAAAAACGGAGCATATAGACCAACCAATACCAGCAGAAAACAAAGTATTGGTAAAGGTGCACGCTACTACCGTAAACAGAACGGACTGTGCTAATCTTACGGCAAAGCCTTTCATTATGCGATTTGTTTTAGGACTATTACAACCCAAGACAATAATCATAGGAACAGATTTCGCAGGGGAAGTGATAGCAGTAGGTGCTAATATAAAATTACTACATATAGGGGATAATGTATTTGGTTTTAGCGATGCAGGTGCAGAGTCCCAAGCAGAATA
>DNBZ01000254.1:0-1877 GCA_003484585.1 Bacteroidota bacterium
ATAATATCACTACTGATACTGCACTCCGGCATTAGCTCATTTATACGGTTAATTCTTTCCTCGTACCACTCTCGTGTGTAGGTACGGTTCATTTTTTCTAATATTCGGGTACTTCCACTTTGTGCTGGCAGATGGATATGCTTGGCTACATTATCATATTTCATCATCACAAAAAGGACTTCATCATGCAAGTCTTTAGGATGAGAAGTAGAAAAACGGACTCTAAGATCAGGATCTACTTGTGCTACTAGTTCCAAAAGATTAGCAAATGATACACTACTCTCCTGCTCTTCTGCAGTCAATTTATCAAAGTCCTTGCGGGCACCACCGCCATACCACAGGTACGAATCTACATTTTGCCCTAGCAGAGTTACTTCTTTATACCCCTTAGCTACTAGATCTCTAGCTTCCGCTACTATACTTTCTGGGTTTCGGCTACGCTCTCTACCTCTGGTAAATGGCACTACACAGAAACTACACATATTATCGCAACCACGAGTGATGCTTATTAAAGCAGTAACTCCATTACTATTGAGTCGTGTTGGCTGTATCTCTGCATAAGTCTCTTCCAGACTTAGTACCACATTTATAGCTTTATGACCATCTTCTACTTCTTGAAGAAGTATTGGTAATTCTTTATATGCATCGGGTCCCGCTACTATATCTACTAGTTTTTCTTCTTCTAGTAATTGCTTCTTTAGTCGCTCAGCCATGCAACCAAGCACTCCTATAGTTAGGTCTTTGTTTTGTCTCTTATTATGACGAAGGTGCTTTAGTCTATTCCGTATTCTTTGCTCCGCATTATCTCGTATGGAGCATGTATTTATAAAAATAATATCTGCTTCCATCTCGTCATTGGTAGTTTCCACGCCTACTTCTGCCATTATGGATGCTACTACTTCACTATCTGCAAAGTTCATAGCACACCCATAGCTTTCTATATAAAGCTTTCTCCTACTTTTCTCTTCTATTTCTACCAAAGCGAGGCAAAGGTAAGCATAGTCTTATTTACTTATACATGATAATTATCTCATAATTAGATGCGTTATTTGCCTAAATCTAATCAACAAATAATGAAAAAATCGTTTAAACTCATGTTAATATTTGCACTAGGTGCAGGTGTATTAACTTTAAACTCTTGTTCTGACGAAGCAGAAGAGGAACTAACTCCGGAGACTACTCCAGCGACTACCACTTGCTATGTTACTCAAGAAACCTATTCAGATGACGAAGGAAGCGAAACAATAAACTACGAATACAATAGTGATGACGAGCTTCAGTACGCAATAGAAGATGGAGATAGCACGATTTTTGAATATTCTGGAGGTAGAGTAGCCGTTGCAATCAACGGATTAGAGGAATCTACTTTTATCTATCCTGCAGCTAGTAATACTCCCGAGCGTATCAACATAAAGGACGATGGTTTAGCTACTGGATTTGTAATTATAGTGAGCGGTGCTGATGGAATAACTAAAGTAGAAAATTATGAGTATGACGCTGAAGAAAATGCAGTACTAGTAGATGTAAGTGACTTTACTTATGCTAACGGCCTACTTTCTGGTGCAAAAATCCAAGAATACGATGCAGAAACTAAAGAGTTTAGTACAGATATAGAGATAGCAAGTATTGTTTCGGATGGTAAGAAAAACCCATACAATGGGGATGTAGCTTTCCTATTCGTGAATGACTTCAGTCCAATAGCGGCTAGTTCTTCTAATATAGTGTCGGCACAAGTAGTTACAGAATTAGGTAATTTTGAGTACACTACTGCATACGAATATAACGAGCACAATTACCCTACAAATGCTACGGCATCTATTTTTGGTCAAACTAATACAATAGCATTTACATATAACTGTAAATAAATCATATTAATA
>DNBZ01000254.1:1959-2939 GCA_003484585.1 Bacteroidota bacterium
AAAAGCAGTAATGAAATAAGTCAAGGAAGTGACTACCTATTGACATATACATATGATGCCTCAAATAATATAACTTCTGTGAGTGAAGATGGATTTACCTATGACCTAAAATATACTGATGGAAAAGTTACAGAAATAACCTCCGAAGATGGCGACTTGATAACTATAGAATATGAAAACGGTATAATACCCTCTAAAATCAACTACCTATTTGAAGGGGAGACGGCCTATTCCAGATTTGAAATTTCTAATAATCACATAACTAAAGACGAGTATTATCTAGTAGAAGATGGCGAGGCGGTATTAACCTATGTTTCATCTATACAATATAAAACTGATGGCACTCTAAATAGTATTACAGAACAAGAATACGATGCAGATACTGATAAATATACAACTATAAGTACTGTAAAGAACATCGTGTCTGATGATAAAATCAATCCTTACACCACGTCAAACGCACTAATTATCATCTCTTTACTAGATGACGATTTTGACCGATTGGGTAAAGGGAATATCCTAAGTGCTGAATATGACTATATGATAAATTCAGCATCTAACATTGTCAACTCGTATACCTATAATAATGAAGGATACCCATTAAGCAAAAATCAAAAAGGATTTTCTGATGAAGCTGATTTCACTTTCACATACGACTGTAAATAGCCAATTGCTAGCATAAAATGCTAAAGCCTGAGCTATTCGCTCAGGCTTTAGCATTTGGGTTAAATTTGTCGCGTCTTGAAACTTAAAATAGACTTTGATATCCCTTCAGAAGAAATAGGGAAAGTCTGGCCATCGTTTTTTACGATGGGGTCTTGCTTTGCACAAAATCAAGCCATCAGAAAACGCGAATTGGGTTTTAATGCCCATTCTAATCCTTTTGGAATACTCTACAATCCTATAAGCATAGAACACATTTTTGATAGGTGCCAAAATTCTAGGTTATATACTAAGGAGGATTTTGAAAATAAGGGGAG
>DNBZ01000254.1:3039-10027 GCA_003484585.1 Bacteroidota bacterium
TTGAGTCAAGCAGATGTTATCATACTAACATACGGCACTTCTTTGGTCTATAAGCACCAAAACAAAGTAATAGCCAATTGTCACAAGCAGCCGAATAACCTATTTGAACATGAACAACTTAGTTTTTCAGAGATCAAAGCAAGTATTCATCACACGCTAGATCTAATTTCCAGTCTCAATGCAGAGGCTAAAGTAATATTTACTGTAAGTCCTATCCGTCATCTACGAAGCGGAGTAACAGAAAGCAGCAGAAGTAAAGCCGTTTTACTCGCTGCACTGCACGAAGCTTTGGGAGAACATAAGAATAAACAAAGTACTTATTTCCCATCCTATGAAATATTCATGGACGAACTGAGAGACTATCGTTTTGTAAAAGAAGACCTGACTCATCCTACTATTCAAGCAGAGCAGTACATATGGGAACGATTTTCATCTACCTTTTTTAATAAAAAGACCACGGAAATAATAGACCAGGTAATGAAGTACAATGACTTTAAAAACCATAGACCCAAAAATACTTCTCTACATCTACAACAACTCATTGAGAAGAAAAACAAACTAAACCAAGTGTATCCCTTTATAAACCTAACATGAAAAGAGTACTACTAACTGGCAGCAATGGTCTTCTAGGCCAAAAATTGATGGATCTATATTTAGGTATAGACGATATAGAACTCATAGCCACTGCAAGAGGCGACAATAGATATCCAAGGATAGAAGGCTATACCTATGCCTCCTTAGATATTACAAATGAAAAAGAAGTACAAAGCGTTATAGCCAAATACGCCCCCGACTGTATTATAAACACCGCCGCCATGACCAATGTAGATAGCTGCGAAACAGACAAAGAAGGTTGTGATAAGCTCAATGTAGATGCGGTAGCATACCTAGTAGCAGCGGCTAATGAGGTAGAGGCACATCTAATTCACTTGAGTACGGATTTTATTTTTGACGGTAAAAAGGGACCATATAAAGAAGATGACGAACCTAATCCGCTAAGCTACTACGGCCATAGTAAACTACTTGCAGAAAATATGGTCCGTCAATATTGCCATAAATGGAGCATTGCACGCACGGTATTAGTATACGGAGTTGTGCACGATATGAGTCGCAGCAATATTGTACTCTGGGCTAAAGGGGCATTGGAAAAAGCACAACCCATAAATGTTGTAAATGATCAATTTCGGAGTCCAACTCTAGCTGAAGATTTAGCTAAAGGATGTCAGCTCATAGAAAACAAACAAGCCGAAGGAATATTTAATATTAGCGGCAAGGATCAAATGAGTATTCTGGAAATAGTAGAACGAGTAGCAGATTACTTTGAACTAGATAAATCCATCATAAATGTAATAAGCAGCAAATCGCTAAACCAAGCAGCTGTAAGACCTCCGATTACCGGTTTTGATCTGAGTAAAAGTAGCAGAGTGTTAGGTTATACTCCTCATAGTTTCGAAGAAGGCATAGGTGTACTGATGGGCCAATTATAGGATCAGGCTTCATTTTTCGGATTAAATGCAACGTTTCCTATAGCTTTGTGTCTATTAATAATATGAAACAGCTATTTGCAATTCTTCTTTTACTTACCAGTTTTCTAGCCTCGTTTGCTCAGTATAGTGATCCGTATCGTATGGCTTATGATGGGAATAATTATTATGTGACTAATAAGGGAAACGGAACAGTAAGCAAACTAGATTCCGCATTCTCTCACTCTACCATTATTACAGGTTTATACTCGCCTAATGATATATTCTTTGGTGCGATAGCGGGCAACAGCGTCATAATGATATTAGACAGTAATGTCATAAAAATATACGATAGCACCACTTACTCATCACTACTTACTATCCCAATACCCGGAGCACTAGAAGCTCACGATGGCCTGTTCAATCCTAACAATACCAATGAATTTTTCATAAGCGATAGAGGTGACAACAAAATAATAAAAGGAATCATCGGTCCTTCTCCATTTTATAATATCAGTTTTAGTACGCTTACCAGCAATATTTCTAAACCTGCGGGAATAATAATAAATGACCAAGGAAAACTAGTAGTAGTATCTGACACCGCAAATGCAAAAGTCTATGAAATAAATCTAAATACGGGCTCTAAGACAACTGTGCTTTCTACTTCGCTAGATAACTTTAATGATGTGGCCCAGGATAATGAGGACAATTATTACGTGACGTGCTGGGGAAATAGTAATTTGTATAGATACACCAGAACTTGGACCACTCCATATGTAGTATCTACATTTAACCATCCTAGCGGACTATACGCTAATTTAGAAGACGATATATTAGGCATTACTTGTACCAATTGCCAGAAGGTAGAGTTCAAATTCTTTCACCTTTTCTCGCCATTAGCCGATATTACTACATGTCAGGAAGATAGCTTCTATGTAGATTTCACCCCTACCTATAAAGGGATAGGCACTTACACGAGCGGAAATACATTTACTGTACAAATGAGCGATAGCAACGGCAGTTTTGCTAACCCAACAGATTTAGGATCGGTAAGCACTAGTACTCCGCCAAATTCTATACATGCTGCTGTGCCATCTGGTCAATATGCTGATAGTGGGTATTTAGTACGCTTGGCATCTTCTTCCCCACAGGTTTACAGTTATTTTACTAAGAAAATAGAGGTACTCTCTACTCCTAATACCACGCTCATCGGGGGAAATCTATTGACCGGATGTGTAGGTACCGATATACTTCTTCGCCTACCCTATAATGCTGATTACACTTATTATTTTTCTACAACTGCAGATATACGAACTATAGATTCTACGACTTATGCGACGAAAAGCTCTTCAGATACGAGTTTCATAATTACCATGCTAGTAACCGACACCCGCAGTGGCTGTATGAGTATTGATATTATTGATGTTAATATTTTAGATAATCTAAGCTTAGATGGACTTGCCGATACGGCTACAATGTGTGAAGGAGATACGATCACTATCGCTAGTGGTAACTCCCCTTTTAGATATAGTTGGAGTGGTAGCCCAGATATGTCAGGAATAAATACTGCAGCACCTCGTTTTTATGGCAAAACCAGTACTCAGATCAATGTGTTAGTAGCTGATAGTAGCAATGTATGCTCAGGAGTAGACTCTATTCATATTAAGGTAAATCCAAAGCCCAGATTAAATTTCACACTCCAAGAACTCGAATTTTGTATCGGTGATACCATTTTTAGAGATTTCACTGAAGGAGATAGTCTTAATTTTACTTATATCAATTATGACCAAACTCCACTCGCATCTAGCGGTTGGATTGCAGATAGTATTGGTAGATTTGGCTATGAACTCGTTTACAGCTATAGTTCGACAGGATGTAGCAATTCTTTTGGCAATGGATATGGAGTACACTATAGAGATGATTCTATTCGTATCAGTAATGAGGGGGAATTCTTGGAGGCTAAGATTTACGGTTCGTCTGATAATAAAGCTTGGTGGATTATAAACTCACTAGGCACTATATCTGGAGATACGCTAAATACCAATAGACTAATGGACGGTGACAGTGTGTATGCAATATCATCGAATAACTCTCACTGTAGAGTATTTTCCAACCCTATTATCTGGGAAAAACTTGGGATACAAAATGCCTTTAATGATTTCAGTCTTTATCCAAATCCTAGTAATGGAACCTTTATTGTAGATACTGATGCACAAATTCTAAGTGTGAGTATAATTGACATTTCGGGTAAGAAGGTATACCAAAGTAATATGAAAAACATCAGTACAAACTTGGCTAATGGGGTTTACTTTTTACAAGTATCTACTGCCCAAGGATTTGGTTCTAAGAAGTTGCTTATAAAGGACTAGCCTACAACAAAACAATCCCTGCTATATAAAGCAGTATAGAAAGCTGAAGTAGCCTATGGATCGGTTTTGTATTATGCTCTATAAGTATAAGCATTATAGTTTTGAGAATGGCAATACTACCTAACACATAGAAAAACTCTGGTTTGGTATTGACCCAAAGAAACACAGCATCTACTATAATACTAAATATAAGAATGACTTGAAAGATGCGTTGGCTCATTTCTGGTCCTATTCTGGTAGCTATACTTTCATAACCTTGTACTACATCACCTTTCATCCCGATGATATCCTTGTGTATCTCTCTAGCAAAGAGCATAAGAAACAGACTCATCCCATATAAGAAAAACGGAAGACTCATCACTTGGTAGTAAATCACTAGACTAAAAAATACAAGTACCGTAAGAAAACTAGCCGTCAACTCTCTTATGAGTACAATCTTACTCAGTTTATGAGAGTAAAACCAAAGCAATGAACCATAAACAAAGAAGAATATAAATATTCGCCAACTGGCAAATAAGGCTATACTTAGGCCTATAAAATTGAGTAACAGATAAAAATTGAGCTTAAACCCACGACTCACCAAATTTTGGAAATGGGTACGGTGTGGTCTATTGATCAGGTCTTTTTCTACATCATAAAAATTATTGATAATATAACCTCCAGCTAGCATAAATGCCGTGCTAGCTATGATAAGATGTACTTTGACCTCAGCCAATGAGTGAAAAATATTCTCTTTAGTATTGAATGCAAAAAGGAAAGCAATGTATTGAGCTCCAGCCGTAAATAATACGTTCTTCCATCGTACAGAAGAAAGCAGAGCAACTATTTTGAGGTAAACAGAATCGCGTTTTTGAAATGTCTTCGCGGTCATGTTTTTAGAAAATTTAGATACGTTGTACTAGCTCCAGCTCGTAGTTTTTTAACTGAACTTTAGCATTTTCGTAGTCTTTGGTAAAACCAAGGATATATCCTCCGCCACCGCTACCACATAGTTTGAGATAGTAGTCGCCACTTTCTATTCCGTGTTTCCATACCGCTTTGAAACCTTCTGGTATCATCGGGCTAAAGTTTTGTAGCAACAGAGCAGATAAATGTTTTAGACTCCCAAAGAGCGGATTAAAATCTCCTTTGAGGAATGACTTAATGCATTCATCGTTGTATTTCTTAAGCTCAGTTTTCATCATCTTACGAAAACCTTGCTCCTTCATTTTCTCCATAAAAATCTGCACCATTGGCTGCGTTTCTCCTGGAGACTGTGTATTGAGTAAGAATATAGCTCCTTTTCCCTCAGCAGTTTCTTGAGGTAATCCTACCGTGTCTAGGTCTTCTTTAGACTTAATCACTACAGGTAGATTAAGGTAACAAATCAACGGATCTAAGCCAGAGCTCTTACCGTGAAAATGTGACTCCATCTGACCAAAAATAGCTTTTAGCTGTGACAGTTCCTTTTTATTTACCTTTTCAGGATCAATTTTATCGAAAGCGTATTTATCATAAATAGCAGCTACTAAAGCACCACTACTCCCCACTCCAAAACCTTGTGGTATGCTGGAATCAAATGCAATTCCCGCTTGAATATCTTTTTTGAATGCTACTAAATCTAACTTATTAATAGCCTCACCGCTTACGTCTAAGTACGACAGGTAGGTAAAGAAGTTACGCAGATGCTCATTAGAATCTGAGTACTTATCTTCTGCAAAATGGAATTTACCCTTATAAAAATTGTACGGTATGGAAAGCCCCATAGCATCTTGAATAATGCCATACTCTCCGAAGAGAAGAATTTTACTGTAAAAAAGCGATTCTTTGATCATTAGTACTATTGGTTGTGCGAAGGTAAAGAAGTTTTGATATTTACTATACACATTAAAAAACGTAAAAGTAGGGAAGTTGTTTTGGGTTGGTTGGCTGGTAGAATAGGAACTAATCATTTGGAAAATTTTCATTCATTCTACGAAAGACCGAATCAAGTTCTTTTACTACACTTTTCAATCCCAATCGTCCGGTGTAAATTGGCAATACTATAAAGAAAATCAAAGTAAGTAAGAAAAATATAATTGATCCCATGACTTGATCTAAGTCGAAGTTTCTAAGATAGTTACTCAGTATAGTTAACCAGAAAATACTCCCTACTATACTAAAGAAAAGCGTCCATGAAGGGAATGCATCTACTTTACCTTGAATTTTTGTTCCTCCGTCTACTTCTTCATAAGTTCCAGAGCATTTAATCCAAAACGGTGAACTCTTAAAAAACTGATGTCTCTTGAATAACTCAAATTCCCCTTCACTGAAGGTGCCGTACAATAAATTATCAGACCACAATGCTGACATCATTATCAAGCTATCCTTATCAATATGTTTCAGCATTTCTCTCTCGAAATCTGTAATAGATAGATTTATGGTGTACGAGAAGTTGTAAAGGAGGTTATATTTTCTAAAGAATTTGGAGAGCATTATGGGTTGTTTAATTGCTGGATTAGTTGAAGGGATAAGTGGATAGTGAATTACTCTCGACCAAACAAACCTTGACCTCCATCTGCAACACTATCTTTCTTTAATAGTACTCTTTCACCTTTAAGATACCTATATGTATTTCTATACGTGAACTCTTTATCACTAGAAACTTCTGTTTCTTCTATTTCAATCAATGAGTCACCTACTATTTTATAGTCTATAAATGTTGTCCCACCATAATAGAACGTTGCAGTGACTTTTTGACTTACTGAATCAACATATAAATTCGGAACCCCCTCGGAACCTCTAAGTTTAATTAGCCTTGAGGAAGCTGGATCCTGTAAGTATACATGAGAAAGTTCATTTGAACCTCTTACTCCAGTTCCTGCATGAAATTTCAAATCAAACAACCCGTCAAGATTGAAATCTATATAATCTGGCTCAGCCCAACCAACTGGTGTAAATAATGAATCAATCTTCTGAATTAATATTCCATCCTTAAATATCCTTATTGATAACTCATCTTTAGAATAGATAGAGCTCACCTCAAGTCTAACTTTTTTTAGTGGAGAGTAAATTAAGCTATCCATATAAAATTCTCCTTCCATTCTAACTTTATCTTGTACTTCAACTTCCTTTATTAACCCGGATAATACTGAATCTTTAGAAGAAGAAGAAGAGGCACACATGAAATAGTTGGGG
>DNBZ01000195.1 GCA_003484585.1 Bacteroidota bacterium
TACATGTTTTTAAGGTATACTTACTATCCGCAAGTATTGTTTCTATTTCAGCTTCGGTAAACCGATTATGATTATGCTTGAAGTTATGTTTTAAGATGCCTTCTATGACAGAATATTTGTTTTGTGTCCCTAGCAAATATTGAAAAGGTCCATTTTCTTCAGCTACATCTGTAAGGTAGCAAATGGCCTTTAGCTGTCTTATGTTCACACTGTCTCTATGCCAACCTCCCCCAGAACCTTTGTTATTTTTAGCAGCGGAGATCCGTGCTCCAAGTGTATGCCCTATGATATGCTCATCAGTAAGTTGGTAGTATTCGTATCGAACTGCTTGTATTAACTCATTGTAATAAAATAGTTTATTTATAGTAGCCGAGACATTGTTAATACCTAGAGCTCTGTTATCTGCACCCTCAGGATCTACCCATAATCTGTCTTTGTAGTCTGTCAATACTCTATCTAACTCCCTGCGTATAGAGGCTATTTCTTCTAGTGAAAAGAACGAAGGTATCTCTACCAGTCCGTGTTCTTTTATCTGCTTAACTATACTTTTAGCATGAGTGCTTACTGAAGCACTAGAGCCATGTATTTTGTCTTTTAACTTATATAAGCCTATCTCTAATCCGGATTTTATTAAGTCGATACTCTTCATTTGTGGTCCTAAAAAACTCTTGAACAAATATAAGCCTTATAAGATTACACTTGAATCTGACTACGGATATGTTGTTTTTTTTAACTGACTATTAGTTTTAATATTGTCAAACAATAATCCAGTCATCAAACATTCGGAGTGAAATCTATTATAGTAGTTTTAAGACCCGTCTCCATAGCAGAGGCAGAAGAGATTAAAGCAGCAAATATTGCCGTATATTCTTTTGAAACTACGAATCTAAATGAGTTTGGCATATCGCATAATGTGATAAGCTTATCTTCTGAAAAATTGAAAGATGTACAGCAAAAAAGACTAAAGTACATTACAGACTTTCCTAGTAGAAGATATAAAAACGGAACTTTGGGAGGGCTTTATCAAGTGGGTGGTGCTAACTTGTGGTTTTATAATAAATTTAGAATAAGCGAGGAATTTGTAAAATCAGGGATAGTAGAAGCAGCTATAGCTCAAGTGGTAGACGGTGTAGATAGTGTCACGCTATTTTTAGATGCTGATATTATATTAGGGAACTCTGAAAGGCTTGAGGTTCATAAGGTATTCCCAAATGTTAAAAGTAAAAATCCTGGAATTTCTTGGTCTAATTTATACCAGTATACAAAGCGAGGCATACGGTCACTTTTTAAGAATGTGAAGTATAAGGAGCACTTACTATTGTATAGTGCTGTTAGGAGGCAAAATATTATAAGTTTAAAGAATGAGGAAGTGAAAGTTGAATTCACCCAATTGCTTTATCTGAAAGAGCAGTTCGAAAACAAGATTACTCCATTAGAAGAACTGCCTTTTCCTGAGTTGAAAGGAAAACGATTTGACTATAAACCTCTTATTCAGCCTTATGAGGAGTATTCTGTAATGGCTGAATATATTATATTATGCAAGTTATGTAACCCACTTGCTTTGCTTAGAGTTATAAGAGAAGTCAGTTGGGTGAAAGCAGGTCTATTAGCGTGTTGCAATGATTTTTCAGATCAGAGAGATCTATGGATAATAGAGCGTTCATTGCGGTTTAACAAGACCAACTATCTTCATCTTATAAGGTACTTAGGCTATCTTGATTTTTTTAAGAAGCATACCTTTAAGAGTGTTATTGCAGTAGATGAAAACTCTAGCCTCCAAAAAGTAGTATTAGATGCAGCAAAGCAATATGGGATAAAAACTTATGGTATACAGCACGGAGTAATACACTCTTTGCATCCAGCTTATGTATTCAATCCAAAGGACTTCGAGTTATTTTCTCCTGTGCCAGATAAGACCTTTTTATGGGGTAAGCATTGGCAGGATATTGCGGTTCAGTATGGTCGCTATCCGCTTAGTAAGTTGGCCGTTGTTGGTCAAGTTCGTACAGATATAATTCCTAGTTTAGAGCAAAAAAATGGTGATCAACCTATGGTTATTTTCGCCTCTCAGCCGCTTTTTGACCAAGAGCTAAAATATCAGGTTTGGAAAATGCTATTTGAGGGTATGAAAGGTGTGGATGGACTACAGTTAGTCGTGAAGCCGCACCCCTCGGAGTTTCAATTAGAGTCCTATTTGTCTGCCCACTTTAGCTCAGAAGCTGGCAACTATACCATAGTAAGAGATCAAGACTTGTATCAGATGCTTTCGGCTTGTAGTGCATTGATAACCTGTAGCAGCACTGTAGCTGTAGAGACTATTTATTTTCATAAACCGATTATTGTTTTAGATCCTTATGCGGAAGATATGATGGGTTATGTAAAGGATGCCTTAGCACACTCTGCCACGAAATCGGATGAGCTTAAGTCTTTATTTACTAGGGTGTTGCGTAATAATTTAGACATTGATAAGTCTAAATATGATGATTATCTAAAACGATATGCGTCAGCCATAGATGGGAAGGTCTGTCAACGGATAATGGACATTGTAGAGAAGGGTTAGTGCAGTATACTATCCTCGTTAAGGGGCGTACCTTTTGCTATAGCTACAGCACATTTTTTACCAAGAATAGCCTCAAAATGTTTGGGAGCCATTCCATCTCCCGGGCGTATTACGCCTAGATTCTCAGCAGTAAACTCTTCTCCTTTTACCATGTCCTGTATTACATAGATAGATCGTTTGAACTGTCTGCTGGCTTGCTCGCTTTTTTGTGAATTGAGTTGAATTTCTCCTAAGGATAAAAACGCTCGTTCTGTTTCCACTACTAAAGATTTAAGCTCTGCAGGTTCCAAAGAGAATGCACTATCTACTCCGCCTTCACTTCGGGCAATTGTGAAATGCTTTTCGATAACTCGTGCCCCAAGTGCCACCGCAGCTATAGAAGCACCTATGCCCATAGTGTGATCCGAAAGCCCAATAGTGCAGTCGTCAAATATGTTTTGCAACTCTGGGATGGTCCTTACATTGGTATTTTCTGGGGTCGCAGGATAGGTGGATGTGCATTTAAAAATAATAATAGTTTTCGCTCCACATTCTTTTAGATAGCTTACAGATTCTTGTAGCTCATCTATGTTGCTAGTGCCAGATGATATCAGAATAGGTTTTCCTGTTTGAGCTACTTTTTTAAGCAGTGGAAAGTGGTTAGATTCAAAGGAAGCTATCTTATATGCAGGTACATCTAGAGTCTCTAAAAAATCTACTGCCGTTTCGTCAAAGGGGGAAGAAAAAGCTGTCATGCCTAGTTCTTTGGCATAGTCAAAAATCTGCTTGTGCCACTCCCAAGGGGTATGTGCGGTTTGGTATAGTTCATATAAGTTTTTACCATACCAGAGTGAGTTCTTATCTGTAATATCAAACAAGCCACCTGTATGATTTATAGTAATAGTATCCGCAGTATAGGTTTGTAGTTTCAGAGCATGTGCTCCTGCATCCGCAGCTGCCTTTACTAGTTTTAGTGCTCGCTCTATATTGCCATTATGGTTGCCAGACATTTCTGCTATGATGAATGGTTTATGGTTGGCACCTATAGTAAACTTGCCTATTTTGAAATCTGTACTCATTTTATTGGTAGTGTAAATTTAAATGAATCTGCATATTCCGCAGCTTTTGTTTTAGTGAATAGTAACTTCTCAAATATGTGTACAGAAGCAATATTGCTTTCTTTTACAAATGCGGTGATTTGAGTTAGTGACCTTAATTGTCGTACTTTTTCTAAGCTTATTGAAACCATGTGGCTTGCTAGTCCAACCCCTCTATATTCTTTATCTAGTGAGTAGTTAATGGTAGCGTTTGTTCCCTCTATTGTATATCGGGTTATCCCTATTGGTATTCCGCTTAGCTCGCAGATTAGCATGAGAGTGTTCATGTCTTTTAATCTAGCATTGAACCAAGCGGTATGTTCTGCGAGTGTGATGGTATTTTTATTGAATGACTGCGACCTAGTATCCTTATCATTAGCCCAATCGAAGAGCAGCTGACAATCTTCAGAAGTTGCAGGTCTAGTTTCTAAAAATAAACCTAAGAAAGCACTGTTAATTCGCCTAGGGTTTTTACTGAAATCTATTTTCGATGTGTTGTCTAAAGCCTTTGGAATCTCGTCCTGGGGAAGTTGTGCCGCTAATTTACTCTCTGTTAAATAATTAAATAGCCTATGCTGATTATCTGCAGTTTGCACCACATATAAATTGGGGTTTTGAGATAAAAACTCTAAAGCCATAGTGCTGGCAGAGGTTATCCCAAAAATACTATCCGCCATTAATGGGATGAGTTCTTCTGCTGTTAAATTACTGTGTACTTCTATTTTTGCAGCACTTTGTTGTATTATATCTTGTAGCTCCTCGTGATGTTGGTAGTGTATTCCTATTACTGTTTTTATAATCAGTGCTGAATTATTTGCAAGAGATTTTAAAATTTTATTTGTGAAATTATACGGGTCTGACCCACCTAATCCTATGAATATATAGGGTTCGTCTATCTTAGATACATGACTAGTCAAAAATGCAGATTGCAATAATGTATACTCAGCTCCTAGACAGAATTTGGTGTTAGGATTATGAGTATATTCACTTGCTTTTAGATCTCCGTTATTCGATAGTACTAGTGTGCAGCTTACTTCTTGCGGGAAGTCGCTTACTAGGGCTACCTTATATCCGGCCTGCATAAGTCTTGTTTGGTATCCTAAATCAAATGTGTACCCGTCTAACACAATAATTGTGTTATTCTTTGACCAACGGCTTATTTCTTCGTAGTCTTTCTTTGCTGAAGTTATGGATTCAAATACAGTATGAAAAGCAGGAGGTAAGTTTTCTGAGTTTGTAATAAGATTTGCACTAAACTTTTTTGGGTCTAGGTTCTGAGCCAAGGCTAGCACTCGCATAAGGTGACCCAAACCTATCTGGTGGGACCCATCAGCACGACATATTATATTAAGTTTTAGGGTCATTCAATAGTTTGAATTTCATTTCTGCAATAGCCCAATCTTCTAGAGTATCTATATCTTGCGTCTCGGTTTCTTTCAGTTCTATTATACTTGTATTGTCAGTCCACAGTTGTCTTTTTAGTGCTATAGCTTTAGTTTTAGTAAAATAAAAAATTCCAACGTCGTGGTATATTTTTTCTAAATCCTGAGAGCGAGTAAGCTGGTACTTGGGCTCACGCATTGTTATTTTTCCTTCCTTGTTTTGAATCAAAGCTCGTTGTACCGGATAGCTATATTCTACAGCAGGAAAAACACAGTCTAATGCTTCTGAGATAAGTTTTTTGTGAGCGGCATTTAGTAGGGAAGTGGATACAAATGGAGCCGTAGCATATATGCAGCAAGCTAGGTCAAAGTGCTGCCCATTAGCTTCGTAAGCATCTAGTACTTCATCTATCACGTCAATGGTGGTGGCATAGTCATTTGCGTTTTTCTCTGACCTTATAAACGGGACGGAAGCCCCGTACTGTTGGGCTATGTCAGCTATTTCTGTATCGTCTGTGCTTACCATCACTTCATCAAAAAGTCCACTCTCAATAGCGGCCTCTATACTGTAAGCTATTATAGGTTTACCACAAAAGGCTTTAATATTTTTACGAGGTATGCGTTTGCTACCTCCTCTAGCTGGTATAATACAAACTGTCTTATTTTGCATAGGCAAGGACCTTATTGATTACATATCCTTGCTCTTCTAAAGTAAGGGTGGGGTACATCGGCAGACTAATACATCTAGCATAGTAAGCTTCAGCATTGGTCAAATCGGCACCTTTGTATCCTATGTTTTTGTAGTATGGTAAAGTGTGCACAGGGATGTAATGTATTTGAGCGAAAATCTTGTTTTCTCTCAGTTGGTCATACAATTCTTTCCTATTATTTACTTCTATTACAAAAAGATGATGAGCATTTATTTGTCCATTTGGCAAGGCTTGGAATTTTATTTTCCCTTCAAATGCTTTTTTATATCTGTCGGCAATCTGGTTGCGAGTTTTTACGCCAGCATCATTTCGAGCTAATTGGCTGATACCCAAGGCAGATTGAAAATCTGTCAATCGATAATTAAAGCCTAATTCTTGCATTTCGTAAAACCAGCCACCGTGATCCTCCGCCATATTCTCTTTGGTTATGCCGTGAGTTCTTAGTAGTGCTAGTTTTTTGTAAAGGGTTTTGGAGTTAGTGGTCAGCATTCCGCCTTCGCCACATGCTATGTGCTTTACAGGGTGAAAAGAAAAAACGGCTATATCTGCATATACGCCGTTTCCACATCTCTGTTCCTTATGTTGTGAGTCCGTAAATGAGCCTCCGGGTGCGTGGCAGGCGTCTTCTATTATCCATAGTCCGTGCTCATCGGCGAGTTTTCTATATTCTTCGGCATCTACGGGTAGCCCTGCAAAGTCTACGGGTATTATTCCTTTAAAAAAACCTTTGGGCTTACTACCTAATAGAGACCTTATGCTATCTAAAGATAGTATGTAGGTGTCTGGATCTATATCTGCAAACCAGACTTCTCCTTTTGCATACCGCACACAGTTAGCAGAAGCTGCGAATGTTATAGGAGTCGTGATTACTCGTTCTCCAGCTTTGAGGTTCAGAGCAAGTACGGCTATATGAAGTCCGGCAGTAGCATTGGTTACTGCTACGGCATATTTGGCACCTACATATTGTGCAAACTTTTGTTCGAATTCTTGCACCTTAGGTCCTTGGGTCAAAAAATCTCCCAGTAGCGTTTCTGTGACCGCATTTAGATCTTCTTGAGTTATGTTTTGCCGTCCGTAAGGTATGTTTTTCATAGTTTAAAATCTCCGTCCACATGTTCCACTATAAGCTTTCGCAAACTATCAACTGTTTCCCATTCAGTATTATCTCCAGAGTTGTAGCTGAAGCCAGCTTCTACCTTTTTAGCATTAAATTGAGTCTCAAAATTATCAATATCCCAATTAGGCACGCTTGGTAATATTACATAATATTTTCCTAAATCGTATGTGTAGAACGAGTCAGAAGAAGTAACCATTTCTTCATGTATTTTTTCTCCGGGTCTTATACCTATTATCTTTTGAGGTGCATCAGGTGCTACTGCTGTAGCCACATCAGTAATTTTATATGAAGGTATTTTAGGTATAAATATTTCACCTCCCCAGGCTTCATTTAGTGCGTGTAGTACCATGTCAACACCGCCATCTAGAGATATGTTAAATCGAGTCATATTAGGATCCGTAATAGGTAGAAATCCCTCTTCTCTTTTCTTCAAAAAGAAAGGCATCACGGAACCATTAGAGCCCATAACGTTTCCATATCTTACTACCGAAAATCTAATGTCTTTAGAGCCTCTAATGTTATTAGCAGCTACAAAGAGTTTGTCCGATGTAAGTTTAGTAGCACCATACAGATTAATAGGTGCACACGCTTTGTCCGTACTCAAGGCTACTACTTTTTGCACATTCGTTTCTAGACTAGCATAAATCACGTTTTCTGCACCATTTACGTTGGTCTTAATACATTCGGAAGGATTGTACTCTGCCAAGTGTACGTGTTTCATAGCGGCAGCGTGTATCACATAATCTATCCCCTGAAAAGCCCTAAGCAATCGGTCTTTATCTCTAACATCCCCTATGAAGAAACGAATAGCAGGATACTTGTCGCTAGCGTACTCCATAGCCATTTGAAATTGCTTTTGCTCGTCTCTAGAGAATATGACCAAACGTGCCACATTAGGGAATTTGTCAAAAATACGCTTGGTTAAAGCCTTGCCTAATGAGCCAGTTCCTCCGGTTATTAATATGGCTTTTCCGTTTAAGTCTAAGTGGTTTTGCATTATTTCGATGTTCAATCACAAAATTAATCGAAAAGTAGAGATACAAGTCTCTGCCGGCTCAAAATTAATGAACAAGATGACGAACAACTAAATACTAAAAAGGGCACTGACTTTAGAGGAAGTCGTTGGTCTTGGTGTATAATATTTTAATCAAAAATAGTTGGAGTCAGTTTATAGTCCTTGGTATTGGAGTAACTTCGCTTGTTTTAAATGGGAATAGTAAAAAGACAAGGGCTTAAATTGAGCATAGCATCTTATATAGGTGCCCTTATTGGAATGCTCAATATATTTATATTCCCAGGGATATTTACTGATAGACAAATCGGTGTGTTTATGTCAGTTATATTGCCAATAGCAGCCTTGGTTGGACTCTTTATGTTGCTGGGTTCTAATGTCGTAGCACTTAAGTTTTTCCCTAAATTCAAGAATAATGAGAATGGGCACAATGGTATGCTTTCGGCTATTCACATTTGGGTGCTGGTTGGAGCTGTTTTAGTAGTTGTCTCTAGTCTCATTGGCCTGCCCTATTTAGTAGTGGCATTCCCTAATTTGTCCCACATTCTAGAATATAGGCAGTATATCTTGCCAACTACCTTGTTCTTGGGCTTGGCATCGCTTTACAATGTGCTTTGCCAAAATTTTCATCGGGTAGTAGTTCCAGGAATATTAATGCGATTTGCTATTAAAATCACCTTGCTAGGTGGAGGTGCTTTATACTATTTTAAGCTGATTAGTTTTTCACAGTTTCTGTGGTTGGTGCCGCTTAATTATTTTGTAGTCTGTATTGTGCTACTTTTTTATATGGTAAAGGTGGGCAAGTATACGTTTAGTTGGCCCGTTTCTTTTTGGCGACAGTTGCCAAAAAAGGAAATAGTTTCTAATGGAATGTTTGGACTTTTTTTAGGTGTCGGGTCTACAATAGTGTTTAGCATTGATTTGTTGATGGTGCCTATGCTTACTACATTAGAATCTGGGGGACACTATGTTATAGCAGAGCGTATGAGCCAGATGGTAGAGATACCAACAAGTGCATTGTTGACTATAATAGCTCCTTTGCTTGCTACTGCTTGGAGTAATAAGGATAAAGCCGAGATTCAAAATCTATACTTATCTAGTTCATTGAATCTTTTAATTATCGGTTTTTTAATGGCTATAGGATTAGTCGTAAATCTTAATAATCTATATGATATAATGCCAAATGGAGAACTTTACAGGAGTGGCTACTATGTTGCTATTTTTCTAGTAGCAGGGAAATTAGTAGAAATGTCTACGAGTTGTAATCATAGTATTATTCTTCTCTCTGATAGGTATAGAATTAACTTTTATATTTTGGGTGTGCTAGCACTTTTAAATATTACTTTAAACCTGATTTTAGTCCCAAAATTAGGGCCCAAAGGGGCTGCTATAGCTACTGCTACTTCTCTTGTTTTGGTTAATGTTTTTAAGACAATTTATATACGCAAAGTCTTTGGGTATAGTCCTTTTAGTAAGCAAACACTGTATTTGGTTATTGTAGGATTAATAGTACTGGGAATTGGATTCTTTTTGCCTAAGATATCTTCTCCTTTCTTAGATTTAATAGTAAGATCTACAGTCGTATCGCTTGTATATATCGTGACAGTTTATAAAATGAGAATATCGGAAGATCTAAATCACTTGCTAGATAAATACACAAAAGGTCTTTTGACTAAAGTATTAGGCGGCAAATAGGCTAAACTATTCGTTTCTGTCTTCAATTGTTTTGCAAATAATATAAGGGTTAACCTAAAATTCAATTTACCTTTGCGGTATAATTTAAACAGCAGTATGCTTAATATTATTTTATTTGGCCCTCCAGGGGCGGGAAAAGGCACACAGAGTGCAAAGCTTATTGAAAAATACAACTTAACGCACTTGTCTACTGGCGATGTCTTTAGGTTTAACATAAAGAATGAGACCGATCTTGGCGTGCTAGCTAAGAGTTTTATCGATAAAGGAGAGTTGGTGCCAGATGAAGTGACTAATGATATGGTAGCTGACTTTTTGGATCAAAACTTTAACGATAACGGATTTATTTTTGATGGGTATCCAAGGACCATTCAACAAGCAGATGCATTAGCAAAGATGCTTGATGATAAAAATACTACAATTTCTTTAATGGTAGCTCTAGAAGTAGAGGAAGATGAGCTTGTGAAACGCTTACTTGAACGTGGCAAAACAAGTGGTCGAGCAGATGACCAAAGTGAAGATACCATTCGAAATAGATTTAGAGTTTATCAAGAGGAGACGGCTCCTTTGGCTATGCACTATTCTGACTTAGGAAAGTATAGAGGTGTACACGGTATGGGCTCTGTGGATGAAATATTTGTCCGTCTTTCTCACTGCTTAGACATTGTTTCAGAAACGGGCGAGTAGTTTTTTCTAATTTATTAATTTAAAATAATTCTTTTACCATTATGAGTAATCAAAATTTTATAGACTACGTAAAAATTAACGGTAAAAGTGGAAGAGGTGGTCCAGGAAGTCATAGCTATTTTAGAGATAACCTGAACGCAAAAGGTGGTCCAGATGGTGGCAATGGTGGACACGGAGGTTCTATAATTTTGCGAGGTAATTCTCAGCTGTGGACTCTACTGCATCTCAAGTTTAAAAGACATATTAAGTGTGCGGATGGTGCTCCAGGTAAGAAGAAGCACATGACTGGTAAAAGTGGCAAACACGAAATTATAGAAGTGCCATTAGGTACTGTTGCCAAGCATCCAGAAACATTTGAAGTACTAGGCGAAATTACAGAAGATGGTCAAGAAATAGTGCTCCTAAAAGGTGGGCTAGGTGGACTAGGAAACGCTAATTTTAAAAGTGCTACAAATCAAACTCCTCGATATGCTCAACCTGGCCAGCCAGGAAAAGAAGAGTGGTTTATTCTAGAATTAAAAGTATTAGCAGATGTGGGTTTAGTAGGACTGCCAAACGCTGGTAAGTCGACCCTATTATCCGTAGTGTCGGCAGCTAAGCCAGAGATAGCAGATTATGCATTTACTACGCTTACGCCTAATCTTGGGATCGTAAAATATAGAGAGTATAAGTCATTTGTGATGGCGGATATACCTGGTATTATAGAAGGTGCAAGTGAGGGTAAAGGTTTAGGACATAGATTCTTACGGCATATTGAGCGAAATGCAGCCTTACTGTTTATGATACCTGCAGACAGTGTAGATATTAACGCAGAATACAAGATATTACTCTCTGAGCTTAAAAAATTTAATGAAGAGCTCATGTATAAGCAGCGAATTTTAGCCATTACTAAGAGTGATATGATGGATGATGAACTAGAGGCAGCTATGCGTGAAGATATTGATGTAGATTGTGAGTTTATCTTTATATCAGCAGTGTCAGGTAAAAATATTACACAACTCAAAGACAAACTTTGGGAGATGATGCAAGATTAAGAAGTAAAAATGCTCAAGATTAGGGATAAAATAGTATTTGGTTTACTTTTTTTATTTCTATTATTCGTTTCTCTTAATCGACACAGTAAGCACCCTGCATTCGAGTATCATTCAGAAATTTTTACAGATAAAGCAGGTTATCACGTATACCTCCCGGCATTCTTTTATTATGATATGAATGGGCAGAAAATGCCTGAGGATATTGATAAAAAACAGGCTTAGGTTTTTCCATAGAGGGCTCTAAAATAGTTACGAAGTATCCGATAGGTGTGGCTCTTATGGAAGCTCCATTTTTTGCTCTGGCAGCATCAATAGATTATATGAGTGATGTGCAGGATCTGAAGGGATACACTGCTACCCATCACAAGATTTTAAGCTTTAGCGGTGCATTCTATGGCATATTGGGGTTACTTATTTTCTTTTTAATAGGAAGAAATTTTTGGGGTCTAGATTCTTCTAGAGCATCTCTGCTAACTTTCATGGTATTGGGATGCTCTAATTTGCTGTATTACATCACACGTGATCCCGGCATGTCTCATCTCTACTCATTTATGATTTTCACAGGGACGATTTATGTTTTTCATCTTTGGATTCATAGGCAGAAAGTTACTAAGTGGAATGTTATTCTATTGCTATTTCTTATCAGTATGGTGGTAGCTTTGCGGCCTCTTAATCTTGTATTTATTAGTTTTCCGATAGTGTACATTCTCTTCCAGTTTAGGGAAAAGATACCAATGCTAAAGTTTCAAAAGCCACTGTTTGGATTAGTAGTCGGACTAGGTGTAGCTCTAATTCCTATAGCACTTCAGCTGGCTTATAATCAGTATGCTTATGGTGAGTTTCTGGCAGATAGTTATGCTGAAGAATCCTTTAATCGATGGGATAAATTGCACCTTCTTGAGTTTTGGTTTGGAGCCAATAATGGTGTGTTTATTTATATTCCAATACTGCTTTTAGTCGTTCTATGGATTATTGGTCAATTAAGAAAACAAAACTATTCGTCACTGCTTTTTGCAGGATATTTTTTGGCTATTAGCATCACGTATGCCGCGTGGTGGTCACCCACCTTAGGTTGTGGTTTTGGCCACAGAGGATTTACAGAGCACTTAGCATTCTTTGCTTTGCCGATGGCTGGATTGATAAGGTCTTTGAAGCCGCAAGCCATAAAAATAGCTTGGGTTATTACTCTCTTGATTTTTATTCTCCTTTTTGTAGCTCAGTATAATTTTGACGACTGCTGGAGAGGTAATGATCCTTGGGATTGGGCGGAATTTGCTCGATTATTTAAGCTCTAAAATATATCTTTAAGCTTAGATAAGTGGGATATGCTAGTGCAGTCTTCGTGAGAGAAA
>DNBZ01000334.1 GCA_003484585.1 Bacteroidota bacterium
AGAGGCATATCGGCCTACCAGTATATTCCACTACATACCACATTATCATATGACGCCGGATTTTGTGATTGATATTACTCCATTTCAAAACAAGAAAATTGAGAGCGTTTTGGCGTATAAAACTCAATTCTATAATCCAGACCACAAGGAAGATGAAACGCCTATAAGCTCTAAACGATTTTTACGTTTCTTAGACGGAAGAGCTAGAGAGATGGGCGAAACAATAGGAGTGGAGTTTGGTGAGGGATTCACGAGTTCTATACCACTAGTCTATGATCTTAAGACTCTTTTGTAGATTTGTTTCAGTCCTAAAATCCAATATTTTGTAGCCTCTATTTCATAAAAAGGTTCATTCTGTGCTCCAAAAGATTCATAGAAAGCCTTGACAGAGGGTATAGAAGAGCCCTCAAAGTCCAATTTTAGATTTCTGCCAGAGTATTGACGTATAACACTATCTAGAGCTACAGAAACAGCGTTGTGCTTTCTTCCTATTGAAGTAGGAGCTCCTAGAATGTAGTGCAAGCTCCCTTTGCCATAGGTAAATAATAACGCAGCTATAAGTGCCCCCTTTTGATACACCTCCTTACACATAAAATGATCGCCGTTTTTAGCTATCATTAGAGTAAGAGAATCATAAGCTGCTTGATCTAAGTGTGGGTTTAGAGCACCGTAAGCTTTTTTGTACAACTCAACGGCATTACCTATTTGGTCAGCATCTCTTACCTCTATTGTCTGCTTATTTTTATTGATGTTTTTAACAAGTGATTTAGAATAACCAGCATGGATGTTGTCGTAGTGACCTAAAGAAAGTATTAGATTAGTTCTAAGGTTACCTTCTTTTAACCAGTCTATATTGCTATTAAAATTAATGATACTAGCAAAGCGGTGTATTCTGGCGAAGCACCCTTCTCTCTGCTTTTGATCCAAGTCCTTACCAAACCATTCACACTTTTGTACAAAAGGAGGTTGAAATACTGCTGTGAAGCCCCAGTTTTTTTTAACTGGTATGGCAATAGCACCTATATAATCTCCTAAAATAATGGCGTTCCAATTACAAAATGAATCTAGATACCAAGAATAGCAGAAAATAGAAGCATTATTTGAATGCTCCACAAGCTGGTCCCACTTTGGTTTATCTATTTTGTCTGAAGATATAAAATGTAAGCCTGAGGCCTTCATAACATTGATACTCTTTGTTAGAGTATGGGAGCAATAATACGCGTATGTAGCCATATGAATACAATGTTTTATACACTATAAATGAAGGTTGTAAATAATATTGCATTTATTTCAAATCAGGCCTTGTAAACTTATATTTTAATACTACTTTTGCAGACCTTTTTAGAAAACGGATATAAACATATGCCAACAATACAACAACTAGTACGTAAAGGACGTAAGTCGCTTACAAAGAAGAGCAAGTCTAGAGCACTTGACGCTTGTCCGCAGAGACGTGGCGTGTGCACGAGAGTGTATACTACGACTCCAAAGAAGCCAAACTCAGCAATGAGAAAGGTAGCGAGAGTTAGACTTACTAACGGTAATGAGGTGAATGCATATATCCCGGGAGAGGGTCATAACTTGCAAGAACACAGTATTGTTTTGGTAAGAGGTGGTAGAGTAAAAGATTTACCTGGAGTAAGATATCACATTGTTCGTGGTGCATTAGATACTGCGGGTGTAGAAGGAAGAACTCAGAGAAGAAGTAAATACGGTGCTAAACGCCCTAAAGAAGCTAAGAAATAATGAGAAAGTCGAGAGCTAAAAAAAGAGATATCGTTCCAGATCCTAGATTTAACGACGTCTTAGTTGCTAAATTCATTAATAACATGATGATTCAAGGCAAAAAAGAAACCGCTAGAAAAATATTTTATGATGCGATAGATATCGTTGATGGGAAAATAGAAGAAGAGGCTGGCATAGAAACTTGGAAAAAAGCGTTGAATAACGTGATGCCATCTGTTATGGTTAAGAGCCGTAGAGTTGGTGGTGCTACTTTTCAAATACCAATGGAGGTAAAGCCTGACCTTAAAATTTCATTTGGTGTAAAGTGGATGATAAACTACTCACGTAAACGAAATGAAAAGTCAATGGCTAATAAATTGGCTGGAGAAATATTAGCAGCGGCAAAAGGTGAAGGTGCTGCAGTAAAGAAAAAAGAGGATACACATAAGATGGCAGATGCTAACAAAGCATTTTCACATTTTAGAGCATAAGGAAGATGGCCAAGAGAGATTTAAAATTTACAAGGAATATAGGTATAGCGGCTCACATCGATGCGGGTAAAACCACTACGACTGAGCGTATTCTGTATTACGGTGGTGTTAGTCACAAAATAGGAGAGGTGCACGATGGTGCAGCTACTATGGACTGGATGGCACAGGAGCAAGAAAGAGGTATTACTATTACCTCTGCAGCTACTTCCCTTAAATGGAACTATAGAGAGCAGGAATATCACGTAAACATTATTGACACACCAGGTCACGTAGATTTTACTGTAGAGGTAAATAGATCACTACGTGTACTAGATGGTCTTGTTTTCTTGTTTAGTGCTGTAGATGGTGTAGAGCCGCAGTCAGAGACTAACTGGAGACTAGCCAATAATTACAATGTGCCTAGAATAGGTTTTGTAAATAAAATGGACCGTCAGGGTGCTGATTTCATTAATGTATGTGCTCAAGTAAAGAAAATGCTTGGTAGTCATGCACTGCCATTGCAATTAAATATTGGAG
>DNBZ01000163.1 GCA_003484585.1 Bacteroidota bacterium
CATCTCAATTTTACCTGTGATAGCAGGGATAATACTCACTAGGTCGCTGATTCGCACAAGTGATTTCTTATCTCCATTGATAGTCACACGGCGTTCTACACCACTGTATATGTTTTCTAATGCAGATATACCTAGTCGGGCAGATACACCAGACTTAGCGTCTACAAACTCACTCGTACGAGCTTCTATTACGAGTCGCTCTATGAGAGTGGGTATAAGATCATGCATGACCACCACTTTTTCTTGATCGGCATCTCGCTTAGCTTCTTGAGCTGTTATAGATTTACTCATGGCTAATGTCTTAGGATAATGAGTCAGAATCTGACTTCCTATTCTATCCTTGAGCGGAGTTACTATACTTCCTCTATTGGTATAATCCTCTGGGTTAGCAGTAAATACGAACTGCATGTCAAGTGCCAGTCTCATTTTGAAACCACGAATCTGAATATCGCCTTCTTGCAGAATATTGAATAAAGCAACTTGTATTCTGGGCTGTAAATCTGGCAATTCATTTATTACGAATATGCATCGGTTTGCTCTAGGGATGATACCGTAGTGTATTACTCGCTCATCATTATAGCTCAGCTTTTCATTGATAGCTTTTATAGGATCTACATCACCTATGAGATCTGCTACAGATACATCAGGAGTAGCGAGTTTCTCTACATAGCGTTCGTCTCTGTGTAGCCAAGCTATGGGAGTCTTATCTCCGTTGTCTTTTATCTGCTGCTTACCAAAGTAGGATAGAGGAGCCATTGGTTCATCATTTACCTCGCTGCCTGCTATATAAGGTATGTACTCATCTAAAAGACCCGTAAGCTGGCGAGCCATTTTAGTTTTGGCTTGTCCACGTAGCCCAAGTAGATTTATACTATGTCCAGAGAGTATAGCTCTTTCAAAATCCGGAATTACCGTATTCTCATAGCCCAATATTCCACTGAATATGGGCTCTTTGGCTGCTAATCGTCTCCGAAGATTACTTTTTAGTTCTTCGCGTATATTTTTTGGCTCATAGCCGCTGGCTTTCAGTTCGCCTAGTGTTGTTGGTCTTGTCATTATTTGTAGTGTTCTGTGTATTTGATTTTTTTTTGCTAACTCTCGGTAGAACACAGCTTAAGCTGAGCCATTCGAACTGACAAAAAGTTTTGCTCCTTTAATTTTTCTTCTTTTGTAAATCTGAGTGTTATTGGTCAGTTCTAGTTTGTTTTTCTTTGTCAGTTCGAGTGTAGCTGGGTTAGTAGCAATGTATCGAGAAGTGAACAAAAATCTAAAACTTCTTTCTCTTATTCTTGGCATAATCGGTAAATACTATTTCTCCTAGGCCTTTCAGTCCGGTATAGAATGCTTTCCCATTATTAGTTTCTGTAAATTCTTCTACAAACTGCTGTAGATACGGGTCTTCAGCTATCATAAAAGTAGTGATAGGTATGCCTAATCTACGGCAAGCTGCAGCCTCATTGTAGCATTTATTCACTATCTTCTTATCTAGCCCAAAGCTATTTTTGTAATACTTTATTCCTTCTTTCAGACAGCTTGGTTTACCATCCGTTATCATAAAAATCTGCTTATTCGGATTTCGTTTTCTTCTTAGTATTTCGCGAGCTAGTTGCAAGCCAGCAACTGTATTGGTGTGATATGGACCTACTTTGAGATAGGGAAGATCCTTGAGCGAGATCTGCCATGCATCATTACCAAAGACTATTATGTCTAGCGTGTCTTTAGGAAACTGGGTGTTGATGTATTCTGCAAGTGCCAGTGCTACTCGCTTGGCAGGAGTTATTCTATCTTCACCATAGAGTATCATACTGTGGCTTATGTCTATCATAAGTACAGTACTCGTTTGTGTTTTGTAGCTTTTTTCATTGATGACTAAATCGTCTGTAGTCATCATGCCACTCTCTCCGTGGTTTAGCTGAGCATTTTTTATACTTTCAGTAAGTGCTATCTGGTCTAGACTATCGCCGTATTGGTAGCTACGCATATCAGCAGTGTTCTCGTCGCCTATACCAGTAAATTTGGTCTTATGATTGCCTTTCCCGCTTTTCTTTAGCTTCCCAAAGACTTCTTCTAACGCATTTTTGCGAATAGCTTGCTCCATTTTGGAGGTAATTTCATATTCACCAGTACGCGTGTTTTCGTCCATATAGCCTTCGTTTTTTAGGTCTTGTATGAAGTCGCCCATGCCATAGTCACTCTTAGTGATATTATGCTGCTTGTCCAGCTCGTTCATCCAGTCTAGAGCCTCGGTCATGTCACCGCTGGTGTATAGCAGTATTTGCTTGAAAAGGTCTAGCAAACTCTCAAAGTTGCTGCCGTCTACCTTCTTGGGTATGTATTTTGAAAATTGAAATCCTAACACGTGGTGTAAAGATAACAAACGGGTGTGGAAATGGGTTTGGTCTCTTAGGTCAATATTTTATTTTTATCGGATTATCATTTACCGATTACGGTAAGTAGATAGAAACTATCCCGAACAGCTTCTACACTATGTTCTGTATTGGCAGAGATACCCAGCATCTGACCTCTTTTGAGTTTTATGGGCGATCCTTCTACGTGTATTTTTATCTTGCCCTTGAGCACTTGTATGGTGGCGTCACTATTTACTTTGCCAGATTTTCGTGTGCTTTTTTTGTGCATGCCTCTGAGTACTATGGTGGTACTATCAGATTTATAGATCGTTATGGTATTATGTTTATCTTTTCTCCATGCTTCTTCACTTTTTAGCTGTTTGATGAATTTATTGATATTCATCTGCACTAGGGGAGCATAGAGTAGTCGCTCTCTTTCGGGATTTTGATTGGTAGCGTCGATTCTTTTGTTCTGTGACATGTTTTGTTAATTGGATTTGTAGGCAAGATAGAGATTTTTAGTGGGTTTAAGAATTTATG
>DNBZ01000090.1 GCA_003484585.1 Bacteroidota bacterium
CAAAGTACTCATCTTTACTGTAGGTGTTCTTTCAGACTAGCTTTAGCAAGTCCGCTCTCATTTATATTTTCAAATCTTAGCCTCTCCACTATATTCACACGACTGGCATCATACGGTGCTTCAAAACGAACATAGTTTTCCGAAAAACCTTGCATATTTTCACCTTGCTTTTCTTCTTCCCAGAGAACGTTCATTTCTCTCCCAAGCTGAGTCTCGTAGAAGTAGCGTTTCTTTTTAGTGCTAAGTATACGAAGTCTCTGAGCTCGTTCAGTTTTCTCTGCTTTGGTCACTTTACCTGTCATCTTCTTAGCTGTAGTATTATTCCTTTCGGAATAAGGGAATACGTGCAGATAACTGATATCTAACTCATTTAGAAAATTATACGTAGTAAGAAAATGGTCTTCTGTCTCTCCAGGGAAACCCACTATCACATCTACACCTATACAGCTATTTGGCATTTGCTTCTTTATACGTCCGATTCTCTCTACGTATAAATCACTAAGGTACTTCCTACGCATTTTGGTGAGTATCTCATCATCACCACTTTGCAGTGGGATATGAAAATGAGGCACGAACTTATCACTAGCCGCTACGAAATCTATTATCTCATTGCTCAGCAGGTTGGGTTCTATACTGCTTATGCGGTAGCGTTCTATTACTTCCACTTTGTCTAGCTCTACTATAAGATCGTAAAATGTCTCTGCATACTCTTGGTCTGCCCCAAAATCGCCGATATTCACTCCTGTGATTACGACTTCTTTTACATCGGTAGCAGCTACTTCTTTAGCTTTAGCCACGGTCTCTGCTATGGTAGCATTTCTACTCTTACCTCTGGCCAGCGGTATAGTACAAAAAGAGCAGAAATAGTCGCATCCGTCTTGTACTTTTAGGAAACTACGGGTTCTATCTCCGTAGCTGAATGCAGGTACGAAGTCCTGTGTCTCTTTTATATTTTTATTAAATACGATAGCTTCTTCCTCTTTTTTCAATGAGTGAAGATGCTCTATCATATTGAATTTTTCTGCTGCACCTAGCACCATATCTACTCCTGGTATTTCAGAAATCTCCTTAGGCTTAAGCTGTGCATAGCAGCCTATTACCACTACATATGCTTCCGGATTTTGCTTCAGAACACTCTTTACGGTAGTGCGGCATTTCTTATCTGCATTATCTGTAACAGAGCACGTATTTATGATGTAGATATCTGCTTCATCAGAAAAATCTACCCGGGAGAATCCATTGTTTTCCAATTGACGAACGATAGTACTACTCTCCGAATAATTGAGCTTACAGCCCAAGGTATGTATGGCTACACGAGACATGAAGTGCGAATTTAAGTCTATTCGCCACTGCGAAAAATTTAAGTTTAAGAATAAATTCAATTAATTTAAAAATACTGTATAAAGCACTGAACGCTATTTTGATCTTATTTATCTTAACTATACTATTATGATTTCACTACACCCGTATCAACTTTTTTTATCCAACATAAAAGGATGTATTTGTCTTTAAAATCGTCTTCTTATCATCTATATTATTTTGGTCACAATGTAGATTAGCAACACGTATTCCATTTTAGAAACAACTACTTTACCGTACTATTGTGGCGTAAATAAAAATACATGACTACCAACGACATACTCCGCCGCACGCGATACGCTTTTGATTACAATGATATACAGATGATGGAATTCTTTGCATCTGGCGGCATGCAAGCTACAAGAGAGCAGGTAAAAGCGTGGTTACTTCGTGACGAATACGACGGTTTTGTAGCTGCTACTCATGAGGAGCTTGCTACTTTTCTAAATGGTTTTATAAATACCAAAAGAGGTAAAAAAGAAGGTATTCAAACTGTTGCAGAAAAGATTCTGACTAATAACATCGTCTTAAGAAAATTTAAAATAGCAATGAATTGGCGAGATGAAGATATTCTAGAAACTCTTATGCTCGGCGATATGAAATTTAGCAAACACGAACTAAGTGCACTTTTTCGTAAACCTACACACACACACTATAGACTGTGCAAAGACCAGCTTATCCGTAAATTACTGATAGGTATGCATAGAAGATACAGACCCACTTCGGACATAGAAGAGTAATTACTTCTTCTGTCACCCTTTGCTTTTAGTATCCTTATTGTGTCAGTATCTAAAACAATTTACGTCAAATCAATGTATATACATATATATAGCAAAACATAATGACATCACGAAGTCTAAAACATACGATAGCAGCAGATAAAGTAAACATGGGCGGCCACTTATTAGACCAGCCTTTACCTAGTGCTAAACTAGAGAGCTTAGACCCTTTTCTACTAATACACCATTGGCATCAAATGCTTCCTGGAGGCCAGCGACAACAAGATCTAGGTGTGGGGCCACACCCGCATAGGGGGTTTTCTCCAGTTACTTTCGTCTTTAAAGGTGCGGTGAGTCATCAAGATTCGCTAGGTGAGCGAGCTACCGTAAGTGCAGGTGGCACGCAGTGGATGTTTGCCGGCAGAGGAATAACCCACAGCGAGCGATTTCCCAAAAAACTAGCAGAGGAAGGTGGAGAACTTGAGTTTATCCAATTTTGGGTAAATGCTCCTGCAGCAAACAAAATGGCTGCTCCATATTACCAACCCATTAGTCTAGAAGACACTCCTTTGGTAGAAGAAGAAAAAAGTAAAATCTGGGTAGTAAGTGGCAAGTTCAAAGACACTAAAGGAGCAGCCCCAACCTATAGTCCTCAGCTATTACTGCGTGGTGAGCTAGCTAAAGGTGGTTCTGTCTCTATTCCTATAACTGCTTCTTTTAATGCTCTAGTGTATGTACTAGAAGGATCTATAAAAACAGGAGGTGGGCAGCTACTTACCAAAGACATGGGGGTATACCATCTAGACGGGGAGTCTATAGAACTACACGCTACTGCAGACACTCGCTACATACTACTAAGTGGAGAGCCTATAGGTGAGCCTGTGGCACAATACGGTCCGTTTGTGATGAATAACCAAACACAAGTAATGGAGGCGGTGCGAGATGCACAAATAGGCAAAATGGGTGTACTGATAGAGGAGTTTGAATAGGGGAAAAGTTAATTAGTTCTTAAGTTTAGTTAATATTGGAAGTTGTACTTTTGGACAAAAGAGTTCCAAAACAATAAACATAATCTATTGTAAAAAACTAAATCAAAATGAAACTACTCAAATGGATTATTAAGAAATCTGTAAGACTTCTTATTTGGCTTCTAGCATTTATTGGCATCTATATGCTTGCTGCTTTTTTAATACCCATGCTATCTGTAGGTCCAGATAATAGCGAAGAAAACTCTGACATATCTATCTATATACTTACCAATGGAGTACATACCGATATAGTAATGCCGTGTAAAACCAATCTGCATGATTGGACTGCAACTATCCCATTCGAAGACACTAAAAACAAAGACACTACGGCTCAGTATCTAGCTGTGGGATGGGGCGACAAAGGCTTTTACCTAGAGACACCCACATGGGCTGACTTAAAAGTATCTACGGCCGTAAAAGCCGCTTTTGGTTTAAGCACTACGGCCCTGCACACCACCTATTATAACACCATGCTAGAGTCTCCAGATTGCAGAAAAATAGTAATCAGCAAAAAGCATTACCTCCAACTTGTGAAGTATATCAACTCTAGCTTTGATATGGAGCAAAATGGAAGTCCCGCACTAGTACAGTCAGATGTACGATATGGGCTGAGCGATGCCTTTTATGAAGCCAAAGGAAGCTATAGCTTATTTACCACGTGTAATACATGGGCAAACAGTGCTTTAAAAAGCTGTGGTCAAAAGGCATGTATCTGGACTCCTTTTGATACGGGAATTTTTGCTTTATACGAATGATCTGTGGTCTAGCTAACACCCCCATCAGTTTCATATCTTATCGTAAATTGATGTCGGTCATAAAAACATGCTTCAATGCTCTGTACAATTGCTACCTGCAATGAGTACATATAAATACTGGAAAAAACTTACTTCCAAAGAAATACAAAATCGAGTTTTCGAGGCTTTAGATAAAAATGTAAACTATAGACAAGAAAACATACTGGGTATACCTGCCTCTCACCTTGATGAAAAAGTATTTTCGCAAGACGAGAGTTTTCTAAAAAACGCCCCTTTCATAAGCACTATGGTGCAAAATCCCAATCATATAGGCTGCCATACTCTCGGCACATCTGAGCCATTTTTTGCTGGCACTCAGTCCATAGAGCAAGAAGTAATAGAAATATGTGCTACGGATATACTCCGTGCTTCTCCTCAAAGCTGTGATGGATATATAGCCAGTGGTGGCACAGAAGCAAACATTCAAGCCATTTGGATGTACCGCAACTATTTTCAAAATGAGTATCAGGCCAAAACAACTGAAATAGGAATACTATGTAGTGTTGACAGCCATTATAGTATGGACAAAGCTGCTAATCTTCTGGGCATATCCATACACAAAGTGCAAGTAGATGCTAACACTCGAACTCTGAGTTCCATAGCTATTGACGAGGCTCTTAGCAAAGCCAAATCATCGGGCATAAAGCACTTCATTGTGGTTGCTAATATGATGACCACTATGTACGGCTCGGTAGATGACGTAAGTTTGTATGTAAATGCACTACTTGCAGATGACATCTCTTTTAAACTACATGTAGATGGAGCATATGGCGGGTTTTACTATCCGTTCGCACATAAGGAGCATCACCTAGATTTTGCCAATAAGCACGTAAGCTCTGTAACTCTAGATGCTCACAAAATGGCACAAGCACCATATGGTACGGGTATATTCATAGCCCACAAAGGATTGATCCATTATACGAACACTAAGGCTAGCTACGTAGAAGGTGACGACTATACACTAATAGGAAGCCGAAGCGGAGCCAATGCTGTTGCTGTATGGATGATACTCATGACCCACGGACCGTATGGCTGGTACGAAAAAGTATTTGTACTGCAAAAACGCACAGAATGGATGTGCGATAAACTGACGGAAAAAGGTGTACAATACTACCGTAACAAGGGAGCAAACATCATTACTATAAAAGCCTCAGAACTATCTGACGAAGTAGCCCATCTATACGGCTTAGTACCAGATAATCACGCCAACCCAACGTGGTACAAAATAGTCATAATGGACCACGTGACGGTAGAAAAGTTGATGTTGTTGCTAGAAGATATGTAAGCAATACCTCTCCGACCCGTAATCCCTAGTAAGTCTAACCTTTCTTTAATGTGAAACCAAATGTACTACCTATGCCTATAGTGCTACGTACATTAATAGTTTGATTGTGAGCCTCGATAATGTGTTTTACTATTGCCAAACCTAGTCCTGAGCCACCCTGATCTCTACTTCTTCCTGCATCAGTTCTGTAAAATCGCTCAAAGAGTCTAGGTAAATGCTCCTCGGCAATACCCTCTCCATCATCCGCTATTTCTGTTAGGATATTTTTATCCATATCAAAAAACTTAACCCGTATACTTCCTCCTACTTTGCCATATTTGATAGCATTTACTATTAAGTTTACTAGGACTTGATGTATTTTAGCTTTGTCAGCTTCTACAATCACCTCTTTAGGATTCTGCTTTGCAATCTTTAAACTTATGTCTTTTTCCTTTGCTCTAATCTCTAGCATCTCAAAAACATCAAGGGTTAGTTTTACTAAATCAACAGACTCTGTTTTGAGTAAACCTCTATTTTCTAAAGCACTAATACTTGTGAGGTCTGTCACCAACTCTGCCAATCTATCCGTACTTTTAGCTGCTTTATTAAGAAAAAGGCTATTCACATTCTTGTCGTCTAAAGCCCCGTCGAGAAGTGTATGAATGTATCCCTGTATTGTTTGTATGGGTGTCTTAAGCTCGTGTGATACATTGCCTAGGAACTCTCTTCTGAAATTTTCTTGTTCTTTAAGCTCATTGACCTCCTTACGGTTTTCTAACATCCATTCCACCACTTCCTTACTCACTGCACCTATAGGGTCTGCCTCATTTTTATTCAAGGCTCCATAACTCTTGCTTCCTTGTGTTTTAAACTTATAAATATTTTTATAAATTAGCTTTATACGATCGTGAATAAACTCCTTGAGCAAGTAACTAAAAACAAAGTAACACACTGCAAAAACTAGCACAAAATTAGCCGCAGTAGCCAGCACTTCTAGGGTGAATATACCCACCCCAATAGAGGAAAGCGAAGCTGCTAAAAGACTTGCAATTAGAGCTATGAACTGTGGACTAGAGTTTTTACTCACGCTTCAAATTTATAGCCAACTCCTTTGATAGTTTTAATTCTATTCTCCCCTATTTTTTCACGTATTTTTCTGATATGAACGTCTATAGTTCTATCTACCACACTTACATCTAGACCCCATACTTTATTCAATATAGACTCTCTAGAATACACCTTGTCAGGTTTTGATGCTAGCAAATACAAAAGTTCGAATTCTTTTTTGGGTAACATCAGTTTTACACCCCGCACAAAAACATTGTATGCACTGCGGTCTATTATAATATCCCCTATTTCTATAATTTCCTTCTTTTCTTCTTCTTTTTGACGGCTTAGTATCGCTTTTACTCTACTAATTAGCACTCTTGGCTTAACGGGCTTAGTAATGTAATCATCTGCACCAGCGTCAAAACCTGCGATTTCTGAATACTCCTCACCTCTGGCAGTCAAGAACGCTATAAAAACTCCGTGTAAAGACTCTTCTGCACGTATCGCTCTACACGCCTCCATGCCATCCATATTTGGCATCATAATATCTAATAAAATAAGATGAGGTTTTTTGATTTTAGCTTTTTCGATAGCCTCTAGTCCATCACTGGCAACGTAGCACTTGTAGCCTTCTTTCTCCAGGTTGTACTTTAAGAGCTCTACTATGTCTTGCTCGTCGTCTACTATAAGTATCTTTTTTACCATAATTCTACTTCGCAATATTGCTATTGCTAAGCCAATTAAACGTTGTCTCAAAGTTAAGATAATATTATTAAAGTAATGGTTTACTTATTACGGTGAATTGTTGTAAAAATGACGTCAGCAGAAAGGTTTGAAGTGGATTTTTCGACATACGAAAGCTCATACAATTGTGTGATAGTGCATTGCTTTACCATTCTTTCTGCACCCTCAGCTATTGACTTATTCTTTGGGTTCTCAGCTATTTTTACGAAGGTTAATGTATAGGTACTATCGGTAGTCCAGTCTATATTAAACTCTACTATCATACCCGTACTTTTGATAAATTCCTCTTGTATACTATCTGTTCTATTGATTAAGAAAGTGCCAATTTTCGGCTCTTTATAATAGAACTTTCCGGTATGCCAGTCTTTAAATGGCTTCTCAGAAATTACGACTTCAAATTCCTGTATTGGCTCCTTTTTAGGTTTCTCGCTGCACCCATAAAATAAAGCCAGCAAGGCTATTGCAGCGTATCTCACTACTTTAATAAGGGCTGTATCAGAGACTCTAGCTCGTGGCTTCTGAAGCCGGTTTTTACTATTCTTCCTTCTTTGTCTAGTAAAAATGTTTGAGGGATAGACCCTACTCCATAAGCCCTAGAAACAGTACCCTTCCAACCTAACAATTCACTTACGTGTTTCCAAGCTAGTCCATCCTTGGCGATAGCTCCCTTCCACTGTGCTTCGTTGTTATCTAGTGATACTGCATAAATTTCAAAACCTTGGTCTTTATATTTCTCATATATTTTTTTTACGTTTGGATTCTCCTTTCTACAAGGACCACACCAGCTTGCCCAGAAATCGATTAGCACTACTTT
>DNBZ01000322.1 GCA_003484585.1 Bacteroidota bacterium
TATTGGTTTGACCTGGAGAATAATAAAGAGACTAAGCTCAAGCTAGTTCCTTTTTGTGCTATGGACATAACACCACTGCATTACAGAAGCGAAAGTCCTGATAAAGCTATTGAGACTCTGGGCCATCTAATGAAAAAGGTGAATGATGTCGGAGGTTTATTTGTGAGTCTTTGGCACAATGAAAGCTTTAGTGAAACAGAAAGATGGCGTGGATGGAGAGTAGTATACGAGAGTTTGCTAGCTAAAGCATCGAAGTCTTAGATCGTTTTATAATTACGGTACTCACCTACTCGCCAGCCTGTAAGCTTTTCTATTCCATAGAGTAGCTTAAGCTTTAAGCCAAAAGATTTTACCGTTGGGTCTTTATCAAATCTCCAATTCATTTTAGAAATACGGTTTTGCATGACCTCTGGATGAGTTCCTTCAAAGTATTTTAAGGAATCGATTTCTGAGTAATCAAAATCTTTAGAAGCATCAAATTTTTGGTCTATGTACTCATCATCGTGCCATAGCTTATTTGCTTCACGTAGCTTAGCCATCTGATATTTTGGGTGACGTACCCATCCATAGTGATATACCTCTGCATCGATGGGTTTCACCTGTAATTTTTTACCGTTCTTTCTAAAACCTTGAGCGTCTTTGTAACTACGTATTTCTTTGTTATTTTTAACTATACGTATTTCTTTTCTATACCAAGTACGGCTATCGCCCAAATAATCATAGCTGCCATAGAAGTGGGCATAGTCAAAGAGTAGACCCTCTACCCTACTATCCTCTTTGTACAGTTGCATCTGCTGCAATATATGAGAATGATATTTTTCGTGGATACACTCATCACCTTGTATATAGAAGCACCAATCTGCTTGGTCGCTTACAGCATCAAATGCCTTGTTAGTTTCATCTGCCAGGACTTTTCCTCCTTCTCTTAAGTTTTCGTCCCAAAGGGTATCTATAATTCTTATTTTGGCTCCTAGTGACGCTATTAGATCACGAGTTTTATCATCGCTTTGTCCAACAGCTACCACCATTTCATCTACCAAAGGTAAAATAGATAGGATAGCTTCCTTTACAGGATAGTCCAGTTTTATGGCATTGCGTATAAAGGTAAATCCTGAGACAAACACGAGTGCAAATTTAAAGCAATAAAAAAAGAGGCATACATAGTATACCTCTTTTCTTTAAACTAAAATTTTAGTTTTCTATTACTTAGAAAGAATAACTTTTTTAGTTGTAGAGCCTTCATTCGTTATTATGTTAAAGAAGTAAACTCCTTCAGCATAATCACTTAGGTTAAGGTTTAATGAGTTGTTTCCTGCATTTACATTTTCATATATATATGTATTTACAACTTGTCCCATAGAGTTAGTCAATGTAACATTCACGGATGAGTTTCTTAGTAAATCTAATGAAACTTTTGCTAAACCAGTAGTCGGGTTCGGTGATACGCCTGCATTTAAAGTACTAGATACATCATTTACTCCTAAGTTTATTTCTTGAGCATAAGCAGATTGCAATACTTTTTTAGTAGCATTGTCTTGTACCCAAACCAGAACTTTTAGATTTTCGAAATCTTCTACATCGTGATTTGAATTTATGTTTATCCAACTTGTGCTTGACCCATTTGATGCTAGTTTGTAATCTCCTTTAAAATCTACTTGGTATGATTTACTTGTTGGTGTACCTGAAGTAATGTTTATCAAATCTCCATTAGCAGAAGTCATAAATCTCTTAAAGACATTTATAAATTCAGTTTCGCCATTTGATTTTATATTTTCTACATTTAAGGTTTCTATAACAGCTGCATAGATACTTACATTACTTAAGTCTTTTATAGCATCTACATTAACAGTAGTCACTACAGACTGTCCCCATTTATCAAAACTAGCAGATAGTTCTACTAAACAAAAACTAGATGTGGCCTCATCATGTAAAGCAACTGTAAAGCTATTTGCATTACCATCCCATTCGCCATCTATTTCCATACGTGGAATAGAATTAACAGCATAGTAACCTCGTCTACCCACAGATTGTGAAGAAGCATAAGGGTCACCAGTACCTGGGAAGTTTTGTTGGTATTTGATATACGTACAGTTTTCTGATCTGGCACCATCTATTATACTATGAAAATTTTCATTCCCAGGTGTACATGGCCCACAAGTAGAAGATGTAAATACTTCATAAAGTGGTATTCTAGCAGGAGCAGAAGAGAATACATCTACTGCAAAAGTTTGAAGGTTATCATTGTCAGGATTTTCATCTGCACTATTGTTAGGATTAGAAAATGAAACAGCGATATTGTAATTTCCAGCTGCAGATGCATTCCAAGCAGTAGTATGTGTGAAGGTTTTTGCTGCTCCTGGAGCGATACTTGTAGTAAAGTTATCTGTAACAGCGGCTCCACCATCTACAGTATAAGAGAGGTCAATAGAAGTAACAGTTTCACTTCCGTAGTTTCTTATAGTAGTTACTGTAGGTACCGAGCCTATAAGTGTCTCTTTTACCATGTCTACACTTACTATACCTACGTCTTTAGCAGACTGTATACCAGGGAAGAATGAATATACCTTAAAATTAGCTGAAGAACCATCTAAATTTGGAAATGCTGCACTAGGACCTTCTACTGTAATACCTTCTGTGCCGTCATCATTGTTTATACCAATGGTAGCAGTTTCTGTATATGCCGTAGTGTTAGTATATTGATTTTCGTGTACTATCTCAAATCCACCTTGCTCGTGAAGAACAATTCCAAAAGTAATTAATTCAGAAATTTCTGCAGCTCTACCAGTATGATTTGCTTGAAACCATTTGATTACGTGTGTTCTATTTGGAGCGGTACCTTGTGTAGTACTTACAGCTGCAAAAAGGAAAGTTTGATATTGCTCAAACTCTAAATCATCCCAGAATGCCATTATAGCATTAGCCGGAGCACTATCACTTGGCAAGGCAGTATTTCTATTATTAGAAGTGGTGGCAGCTACATCAAAAGTTATATATCCATTATCACTTAATTTATATTGTGTAAAATTCGTTCCGAAAAAGTCAAAAGCAAATGGGATGGTCTGTGCTGCAGACATCACATCATTTATCTCACTGCTTGGATCTGCTCTGTCAGCAGTCATAACTGTAGTATAACTATCAGCTAGTCCTTCATAATAATCTTGTGAAGTACCAGTGCCTGGTAGATAATAATACGATTGTCCAAAAGAGAAGCAATACAACGACAAGAAAGCCGCTAGGAAAGTAATTTTTTTCATATAATTTTAATGTTTCTATTAATTGAGGTGGCAAAGTAGTAAAACTAATTTGAATTGAAATAATTGCGTTGAGATTTCATACCTTTTGTTTGACAGCTTTACATGTAGAAGACGTTTGTATTTTGTATTTTTGATTAATTATGTGCTACGATATTAAAACTTCATTAGAAAAGCAGTTACGCAGAGCACTCTTGGACGGTAGCAAGGCAGATGCACAAGAAATAGCTGAAAAACTCAAGATATTTACTAAAGAGGATATCGAATTACATCACGCTTCTGGGTTTAAGCACCCACAAATGTTTATATACACACAAGAAACTCCCGATACACCTACAGTAGCTACATGGGGTCTAGTGCCAGAGTGGGTTGCAGACAAAGAGTCTATTTGGAACAAAACACTGAATGCACGTGGAGAAACTATTTTTGAGAAAGCATCTTTTAGAGACTCTGCCACTAATAAGCGATGTCTCATATATTTAGAAGGGTTTTATGAGCATCACCACAAAAATGGAAAAACGTATCCTTACTTTATAAAGCATAAGGAGAAAGACTTATTCGCAGTAGCCGGGCTCTGGAGTGAGTGGCAAAATGAATTAGGTGAGTTGCTCAAGACATTCAGCATAGTGACGACCAAAGGAAATCTGCTAATGGCCGATATTCATAATAATCCTAAACTCCCAGAGCCTCGCATGCCGCTCATTTTAACAGCAGATATGGAATCTCAATGGCTCGATGGCAAGTTGGCACAAAATGACATAGAAAAATTAATTAAACCCTTGGCAGGGGATAAACTAGTAGCTCACACAGTTGGACCCATTAAAGGAAAAAAAGCCAGTGGCAATTTGCCACAAGCTAGCCTAGAGGTGAACTATGCGGAACTACAAGTGTCACAACTTGGATTATTCTGATTCTTAACTCTTTCTTCCTACTATTAGATAGATGCAAAATATTACCTTCGCTCAATGAACGTAAGAGACCTAGAACCTAAGATAGTTTGGAACCATTTTTCTGATTTAAACGCAGTGCCACGTCCTAGTAAAAAGGAAGAGCGTGTTATTAAGTTTATGCAAGATTTTGGTGCTAAGTTAGCACTAGATACCTACACAGATGCTATTGGCAATGTCATTATCAAAAAACCAGCGACTGCAGGTATGGAAGATAGACAGACTGTAATAATACAGAGTCACTTGGATATGGTACACCAAAAAAATTCGGATACTAACTTTGACTTTGATACTCAAGGAATAGAAATGTATGTGGACGGCGACTGGGTAAGGGCTAATGGAACTACTCTAGGTGCAGATAATGGAATGGGTGTAGCTGCTATTATGGCTCTACTTAGTTCTGAGGATATAGCTCATCCTAATATAGAAGCACTTTTTACCATAGACGAAGAGACTGGTATGACAGGTGCTATGGAATTAGAAAAAGGACTTTTAAAAGGGACTATACTTCTTAATCTTGATACGGAAGATGATGATGAGTTTAGCATAGGATGTGCCGGTGGCATAGACACCAATACTACATATAAGTATGCTCAAGCGTCGGTTATAGTTGGTTCTCAAACCTATAATATCATTGTAAATGGTTTAAATGGCGGTCATAGTGGTGTGCAGATAAACGAAGAATTAGGAAATGCTAACAAGATAATGAACCGTCTAATGTACGGCTGTGAAGAGTATAGCCTACAGATAGTTAGTATAAACGGTGGTAGTTTGCGTAATGCAATACCACGTGAGAGTTTCGCTACTATAGCTGCTACTCCTGCATACTTAGAGGAACTAGAGCAAAGAGTAAAAGATATAAAAGAAGAATATAGCATACAAGATCCTAATCTAAGTATCCGAGTAGAGGCGACGTCACAAGCTGATCAAGCAATGAGCTTAGAAGATACTATAAAAGTAACTACTGCACTATACGCAGTGCATAACGGGGTATTCAGATATAGCAGAGCCATAGAAGGTTTAGTAGAAACATCATCTTCGCTAGCCAGAGTGATAGTAAAAGAGGGCGAGTTTATAACTCAAAGTCTACAACGTAGCTCATTAGAAAGTGGGAAATACGATGTTGCTTATACGGTAGCAGCACCCTTTTATCTAATGGGATGTGAAGTACAGCAGAAAGGTGATTACCCAGGGTGGTCTCCTAATCCTACCTCTCCTATTTTGGATATTTTAGTAGCAAAGTACAAAGAGTTATTTAATAATGAGGAGCCAAAGGTAATGGCTATACACGCCGGTTTAGAATGTGGTCTACTAGGAAAACGCTATCCTGGTCTAGATATGATAAGCTTTGGTCCTACTATAAAAGGAGCACACAGCCCAGACGAGCGATGTGGAATAAAATCTACTGCTAAGTTTTGGATGTTCTTGAAGGAGATATTGGCAAATGTGCCGAAGTAATTTAGTTGTTGGTTAATTTGTTAACTAAGAGACTAGTATTACTCTGGATATATCCCACTCAAGTTTATGTGAGGTAACGTATTCATTCCAATATATAAGTATGGTTTTACATCCTAAGGATTTCTTTTTTAAACTTGCACCAACAAATTAACCAAAATATATGGCATCCTCTTTTTTCGCTTTATTAGATGATATCTCTATACTAATGGATGATGTAGCCACCATGAGTAAGGTAGCTACTGAAAAAACGGCAGGTATCCTAGGCGATGATTTAGCTGTAAATGCAGAGAAATCATCTGGATTTTTAAATAATAGAGAACTTCCTGTGTTATGGCAAATAACCAAAGCCTCATTACTCAATAAAGTAATGATATTACCTGTAGCTTTTTTGCTAAGTGCATTTGTTCCCATCGTTATTACTATTATTTTAATAATGGGAGGTGTGTATCTGTCTTATGAAGGAGTAGAAAAAATAATAGGATTCCTGTTTCATAGAGGACATAAGAAACAAGTAAAAGAGATAGTAGGTCAAACAGATGAGGAGCTAAAAACCCAAGAAAACGAAAAAGTAAAATCGGCCGTCTTTGTGGACTTTATACTATCCATAGAAATTGTAATCATAGCGTTAAGTACGGTAACTGAGAGCAAAATACTCGTCCAAATAATTGTGGTTACTTTAATAGCCTTACTGGCTACAGTAGGTGTATACGGTATAGTAGCATTAATCGTACGAATGGATGATATGGGCTACAAGCTTATAAAAGCGAACAAGAGTAAGTTTGCTAACACACTTGGTATGGGATTAGTAAATGCACTACCATGGGTTATTAAAACACTAAACGTAGTAGGGACCGTAGCACTTATTCTAGTAGCAGGGGGTATCTT
>DNBZ01000186.1 GCA_003484585.1 Bacteroidota bacterium
TCTTTTTAGCAGACCCTAACTGATCATACATCTCTAAAATATGGGGTACTGAAACCACGTTATCTTGCTCTTCCTTATTTTTATAGTAATACCCTATAAAGGTGGGCACAGTGACCTGCTTAAAAGTCTCTTTATGCATAGTAGCTTCCAGCAATAGTTGCATCTCTACAACAGCCTCTAGCCTATATTTCAAATGCCAATACCGCTCTACTTCTGCCGATGCTTCCCAGATGTTATAATCTCCGCCTTTTACTAACCTAGAAATCTGTAACCCCCAAGGCTCGGTAAGCAATGAAGCTCGTTTATCAAACACACGAATATTAGGCGAGTAGCAGATTAAGCTATGCACTTGATTTCTAGGCTCTGAAGCCAAAAAAAGTGCTGCTGTGCACCCTGTACTAGTGGCCATTATGATAACACTATCTCCCATGAGGCGAGCGAGTCTAAGTGCTTGCTTAGCAGACTCTATATATTTCTCTGCAGTAAAATAAAGCATAGGCTCCTCCTCTGCTAAGCCATGGTCTGCTAGTAATGGTGCGTACATATTCATACCGTACTTTTTCACAAAATGCATATGAACGGGGTTTCCCTCCATAGGACTAGCAGAAAAGCCATGAAGGTATAGCAAGACATATTTAGTCTTTTTATTCGCTGTGTCAGCCCAATAAAGTATAGACTCATTCCCCGATCTTATATCTATTTCTTGCTCTGCCTTAGTCACGGTTTGTACTACATAATTTGGGTTAAAATCTGTAGGATCCATAATAGCCTGAGCCAAGGGAATAAGTACAGGTTTGGTTGGCTTGGGTCCTGTAAAGTAAAGGAGCACTCCTACCACAAAAACTACCACTAAAACCTTAAGTATGCCGCGTAAATATTTCATAAATTTTCAAAGTCAAAATTAAGGAATCTAATTAGGATTAGAATTAAATGTTATTTTCGACAATCTAAAGTAAATTATGTATTCAAATACCTCTACAAAGGTTTCTTTTAAAGCCATCACATCAGGCTTAGTTACACTACTACTGTTACTCTATAGTGCAAGCAGCTATAGCCAGACTATATCTGGTAAGGTAAAAAACAAAAATGGGGAAGAACTGATAAGTGCTTACATTACAGCTCCTGCAGAAAAAGGAATAGGAGCTATAACAGATGATAATGGTAATTTTAATATAAAAGTACCCTCACTTCCTATTACATTAAGGATATCCTACTTAGGATATGAAGACCAAGATATATCTGTAACCTCAGCAGCTAAAAGCCTAAAAATAACAATGCAAGAAAGCAGCGAAAATGTGCTGACAGGTGCTGTAGTAAAGGCAAGTAGAGTTACTGAAAAACAGAAAGAGGCTCCACTTACTGTAGAGTCTATAGGTATAGAAGCTATAAAAGATGCCCCAGCAGCTTCGTTTTATGAGAGCCTGGGAAACCTAAAAGGTGTAGATGTGACGGCCGCCAGTCTTGGTTTTAGAGTAGTAAATACACGTGGATTTAATAGCACTAGTCCTGTGAGGTCTCTTCAACTTATAGATGGTGTAGACAACCAGAGTCCTGGATTAAACTTTGCTTTAGGCAATTTTCTAGGAGCTAGTGACCTCGACATACGCAGAGTGAATGTAATAGCGGGAGCTAGTAGTGCATTCTACGGACCCAATGCTTTTAATGGAGTGATCTCTATGGAAACAAAAGAATCCTATGACTTTCCTGGATTACTTAGTGAAATAAAAGTGGGAGAAAGAAACCTTAACCAACTCGCTGTGCGATATGCAGATTACTTTACTAACGATAAGGGACAAAAAACCTTCGGGTATAAGGTGAATGCATTTTATATGCAAGCCTATGACTGGGAAGCAGAAAACTACGATCCCACTTTAGATAGCGAACATGACCGGAGCAACCCCGGGGGATACGATAAGGTAAATGTATATGGCGACGAGGTACTAGCCAATGGCAATGATGAATATGACAATCAATCTTCAGTTGTAAATCCTGTAGGAAATGCTGTAGGTTTAGGCACTTTTTACAGAGCGGGATATCAAGAAAAAGACTTGGTAGATTATAATACGAACAATCTAAAACTAAACGCTACACTCAGCTATAGGTTTACCGATAGCGTGCAACTGGACTACTCGTTCAACTTTAGTACGGGTAATACGGTGTACCAAGGCGATAACAGATATAGACTACAAGGCATTCGCTTTTGGCAAAATCATGTAGAGCTCAAAAAGAAAGATAAATTTTTCGTACGATTCTATAGCACCAATGAAGATGCAGGATCGACGTATGACATAGTGACCACTGCCTTTAGACTAAATGAGGCCCATTCAGAAGAAGGACAATGGTACAATGCATATACCCGTAACTGGAGAGTGAATAATTTCGGCGGGTTTTATAGAGATGTAGAAGCTCTTCCTGGCTATCCCAAATACGATGAAAGCTTACATGGCACTAGAGATAACTGGTACAACAGTTTTTATACGCCATTTATAAAAAATAACGCGGATGCTGTAGCTGCCATACATGACAAGGCCAGAGCAGTGACAGATAGAAACAGACTAAAACCAGGAACTGCAGAGTTTGATAGCACTTTTAATGATATAACCTCTCGACTTTTTACAGAGAATGGAACACGATTCTATGACCAGTCGGCACTATATCACTTACAAGGAGAGTATAAATTTAGACCCACATTTGGCACTATCACAGTAGGTACTAGTAGCCGACTATACGCTCCGGAATCTAAGGGGACCATTCTGAATGATACGGGTGATGTAGTGATACGTAACCTAGAAGCAGGGATATATGCAGGTATAGACAAACGATGGATGGCAGACAGGGTAATACTAAATGTTACTTCTCGATTAGACAAGAATCAAAACTTTGATTTCTTAGCATCTCCAGCAGTATCCTTTATTTACAAGCATAGACCAAATCACGTATTCCGCACCTCGTTTTCTTCGGCCATAAGAAATCCCACTCTTGCAGACCAATACCTACTTTATGATGTAGGGCGAGCTACTCTTATCGGTAATCTAAATGGATTTGATTCATTGATAGACATCCAGTCCTTTAGAGATGCCTATGAAGTAAATCCAGATAGGACCAAATTAGAATACTATAATGTAGACCCCATTCGCCCTGAGCAAGCCCGAACCTTTGAAGTCGGATACAAAGGAAATATAGCAAACCAGTCCATCTTTATAGATGCGGGATACTACTACACCACTTACAAAGATTTCATAGGGTATAATATTGGCATCAATGCGACTTTCCCTGACCGGCTAGCAACTAGTTTCCCTCAAGACATTGAGGTATTTAGAGTAGCCGCTAATGCCCAGGAGACTGTAACTACCCAAGGAGTAGCCATTGGAGTAAACTACTTCTTTAAAAAGTACAATCTTGGAGGCAACTACTCTTGGAATGTACTAAATAAACAAGGGACAGATGACCCTATTATCCCAGCTTTCAATACTCCAGAGCACAAGTTTAATATCAGTTTCTCTGGCACCAAAATAAAACTACCCAAACTAGTAGGAGAGCATTTTGGCTTTGGGATAAACTACAAATGGATACAAGGTTTTGTCTTTGAAGGTTCTCCTCAGTTTACAGGAAATGTACCTACCTATGATATGCTAGATGCACAGATAAACTATGAAATACCTAAATGGAATATGACTTTCAAACTTGGAGGCAGTAATATAATAGGTATACTACCCCTATTTGATGCCGCTGGCGAAAACATCCAAAGAAGTGTATTCGAAAATTTAAACTACCAAGTCTATGGAGGACCATTTGTGGGGCGTATGGTCTACTTCTCTGCACAGCACAACCTAGTTTTTAAAAAATAATATTAACACAAATTGTATTTCACTATATTGCACACATTAACAAAATAGAATAAAAAAAATGAAAAAAAAGTACTTAATTTTTAGCATCTTAATGACCATAGGTGTCATTGGTGCGACAGCACAAACCCGTTATGTAGACGCTATTTATACAGATGCAGACATAGAGATGGTAGCTGATGTGGAGTATGGAACTAACATTGATTTTCTTACTTCAAAAACAAGTAACCAAATGAACGTAGGTAGAGACATCACTGAAATCAAAACGGCTATGGCAACGAGTCAACCTATTCCTGCTAAATACTATAATCCTGCGGATACCACTTCGGATCTAAAGGTGACTATAGTAAAAATGGATGTTTACAAGCCAAAGACTTCTGTAGATGCAACCACAGATAGACCTGTAATTATCTTCATTCATACAGGAAACTTCCTACCTCCTCCGGTAAACGGATCCCCTAATGGATACAAAGGAGACAGTTCTGCTATTGTACTTTGTACTGAATGGGCTAAGAGAGGTTACGTAGCAGTAGCCGTAAACTATAGACTAGGATGGAATCCCCTCGCTACAAATGTGGAAACAAGAAAAGGACAACTACTTAATGCAGTATACAGAGCAATACACGATGTAAAAGTAGCTGTAAGAACTCTAAAAGACGACGCTAGTACTTACGGTATAGACCCAGCTAAGATTACTCTATACGGTGAAGGCACAGGTGCATACGTGGCATTAGCCTATGAGACACTAGATAAAAATGAAGAAATGGAACTTGCTAAGTTTAGAATAGGTGGTGCAGGAGATTCTTACATCAACAGAGCTGTAGTGGGAGAAATAGACGGTAGCGGAGGTGCATTAAATCTATATGCTTCATCTACTACTTCTACAGAAGTTGCTTCTATAGTAACTGCAGGCGGTGCTTTAGCGGATACTTCTTGGTTAGAAGCTGGGGATGCTCCTATGATTGCTTTCCATTGTGTAAGAGACGCTTTTGCTCCTTTTACCGAAGGAACTGTAATCGTGCCTACTACTAATCAACCAGTTGTAGATGTGCAAGGTGCTAACTTATATATACAAAAAGCAAATGCTCTTGGCAACAATGATGCAATTAAAGGCATCAAAGCAAATGATCCATATACTATGGCAGCAGAAGCTAATTATGGTGCTACTGTAGCTTATATCTATGATTCTCCAGCTGACGAAATAACGATCAACACTGAAGTAAAAGGTTTGTTCCCTGTACTTCTTCCTATCGCTGATAAAGTTCTTGACAATCAATCTAGCCCTTGGCAATGGTGGGACCCAATGTCTCCGCTTGCCACTACTGACGTTTCTGGAGGTGCAGGTTTCACTGCTCACATGAATAGTCTTCAGTCTAATACTGATATGTCGCCTACTAAAGGCAGAACATACTTAGATACTATATTGGGTTATATGTGTCCTAGAGTAGCACTTATCAATGGTGACATTACTATGGAGTCTCTATCTGTAAACCAAACACTTCCTACTTCAGCTGCTGCGGTTTATCCTAATCCAGCTACTAGCGAGGTGACTATACGAGTAGATGCTAAGTACACCGTTACTAGCATAAGCATTACTGATATTACAGGAAGAGAAGTACTGGTAGCTAATGCTAAGAACACTGTTTCTCTAAACCTAGAAACTATACAAGCAGGTTACTACATAGTAAATGTACAAACCAATTCAGGCACAATTTCTACTAAACTAATAAAAGAATAAGAGAACAATTCTCTCTTTCAAAAAGCCCATAATGCATTGCATTATGGGCTTTTTATTTTAAGTGTTTTGGTGTACCATAGTTCTAGTATAGCATTAGAACAGATTAAGAAAATAGAGGAATAGAAAAAAAACAGCTTAAAGTAGCTACTTCAATTTATTGGGGTAGGTCTTTTTTGTATATTAGCGGCAACGAAAAAATATGAATTTAGATAAAGTATTTGAAAATAACCAGGACTGGATAAAGACGAAGTTAGAGCTAGACAGCCAATATTTTGAAAAACTATCAAAAGGGCAAAGCCCAGAGATATTATACATAGGCTGCTCAGATAGTAGAGCTACCGCCGAAGAACTAATGGGTGCAGAACCTGGAGAGGTTTTCGTACATCGTAATATTGCCAATATGGTGATAAGCATAGACCTAAACGTAATGTCTGTACTAAACTATGCTGTAAACCAACTTAAAGTAAAACACGTGGTAGTATGCGGACACTACTTCTGTGGAGGAGTGAAAGCAGCGATGACTGCTCAAGATTTAGGAATTCTAAACCCGTGGCTTAGAAACATAAGAGACGTATACAGAATACACCGAGACGAGCTAAACAAACTGCCAGACGGCGACGAAAGATACAATAGGTTAGTAGAGCTCAATGTACAAGAACAGTGCGTAAATCTTATTAAAACTGCAGCTGTACAAACTGCCTATAAGGAACGTGGACTACAAGTACATGGATGGGTTTTTGACATCCAAAGTGGTAAGCTAATAGACCTAAAACTAGACTTCCCAGAGATACTGCATAATATTCAGGAGATATATGATTTAGGCTAGGCCTATACTCCTCATTGATAAATAAAACATCCCGATAGAATAGTTCTATCGGGATGTTTTATTTATTCACTCTTAGTTTTCGCCAATCAAAGTTATACGTCATCCCAATTTGTAGATTATGATTATTCTCTGCGTGTATACCATCACCTTTCTGTACAAATTGATTTAAGTATCCTGCCTGTATATTGAAGTCTTTCGTAAATCGATATCCAACAGTTGCTGAAATACGATTTTGCTCCATTATGTTCTTCTCTATATTTTTACCAAAACCTAGAAAACCCTCTTCATATAAGCTCCCAAACCATGTGTTGTCTACCATCTCTTTATGATTAAGAGGTATGCTTACCATAAAGCGGTATCTAGCTCTTTGCTTAAACTTAAACTCGTCTAGGTGTACATATTCCTGTTTTGTACTATCGTAGCTTTTTTGCTCTAAAAATCGCTGCTCTAGTCTATATCTATGATTAAAATTAAATCGTCCTACTTTGGATGTAATGATAGCCTGCTGCCTTAGCAGATCCTTACAAATATTATTCCCGCTTAGTAATGCGTAGGCTATCTAGTATTCATACACTCTAGCTACTCCATAGTGCACTGGTGTGCAGTATGAGCATCACTAGTAATCCTAATAAGGCACTAGAAAGGGGCAGTAAAACTAGAAGAGAAATAAGTTTCCTCATCTCTACTTTTTGAAGGTTTATCTCAATGGCATTTTCGATTTTGGCAACCGCTTTCACTCCACTGCTTTTTTCTTTAAACCTGTACCAAAAAATTTATCGAAAATAACACATGCAGTGAGATCTCCAGTTACATTCACTGCAGTTTTGAACATCCCCAATATGCGATCTAAACCCACAATCACGATAATGCCACCAACGGGAATCCCGACACTTTGCAATACAGACGCAAGTATAATAATACCACCCCCAGGAATAGCAGGTGTTCCTATGGATGCTCCTACAACTGTAAGTGTTAACAAAAGCAAATTAACGATGGATAATTCCATGCCATACGCTTGTGCCATAAATAAGGTGGTGGCACACTGAGACATAGCGGTTCCATCCATATTTATGGTGGCTCCTATAGGTATTACAAAGTCACTAATATTTGAAGAAACGCCGAGTTTTTCGTCTGCAGTTTTCATAGATATAGGCATCACCGCGGCAGAACTAGAAGTAGAAAATGCCAATAGTTGAGGCTCGCGTATGGCCTTTAAAAAAGTGAGTGGATTCTTACCTATTACCAAAAGTAGAACCATGTAAAAAATCAATAGTATGAACAGCCCCAAAAGAATTACGAGCATGTAATACCCTAACCCAATGAATATATCTAACCCTATGCGAGATAGGAGTGCTGCCATTAAACCAAATACAGCATAAGGCACAAGCAGCATAGCCCAAGACACTACGATCATACATATTTTTTGAATGGCTTCTGTAAAGCGAATAATGGGCCTGGCAGTTTTCGTTTGGAGCTGGGTAATTG
>DNBZ01000042.1:0-7417 GCA_003484585.1 Bacteroidota bacterium
GATTGATCGGGACTGTCTCCCATGTGTATTATGACTAAGCCATTGGAAGGTGAGATACTTATATACTGGCCATTTTTACCCATTGCAGAATATACATCTGCAGGAGCATCAGGAAGGAACATTCCTGGGAACTCTATTTGTGATTGAGGAACGTGCTAAGATTCACTGCCATTAAGCCACAATAGGTATCCGTAGGCTTTATTAATCTATATAGATTAGTCCGAACATTTTTAGAATGGTTGCATCCTTGTTCTAAAATAAATTAAGCTAGGCTATTGCCAGACTTAACATGTATATCTCTCTGTGGAAATGGAATCTGAATACTGTTCTCGCGAAATGCGTCATCTATCATAAAACGAATCTCACTTTTTATCTGTTCAATGATAAAAAGTTGGTTGCTCCAAAATATCAATTCGAAGTCAAGACTTGATTCGCCAAAATCTTTAAAAAGGATAATTGGTGAAGGGTTTGTGATTACCTTGCTGTGTTTCCAGGCTGTTTCAGAGAGAAGCTTTTCAACTAATTTGACATCACTACCATAGGCCACTCCTACTTTTATACTGAAACGTGTAGCTGTATCATTTGAGCTCCAATTAATGAGGTTCTCACTTACCAGTTTGTGATTGGGGATAATCATTGCGATGCCGTCCCGAGTCTCCACCTTAGAAGTACGCAGCCCAATTTCTGATACTCGGGCTACAATATTGTCTACTTCTACTACATCATTCACGCGTATAGACGGCTCAACCAATAGAATCAAACCGGAAATGATATCATTTGCAATTTGCTGTAGACCAAGACCGATACCAATCAGTAGGGGTGCTAGAAAAACAAAAACCTCTGCTTTCACGCTGAGTGATACTAGTGCGATAGTGACGAATACTACTATAAGTATATACTTGGTTATTCGGATGATAGCAAACTGTCGACCCGTATCTAATCTTCCTGTTTTGACTGCTCTGCGACTAAGTTTACTTACCCATTTGTATGTAAACCAGATTACTACTCCTGATAACAGGATGTACAAAACACTGTAAACAGTTACGATGGCGTTATCGCCAAATTCCCAAATTTCACTGTTTAAAAACTCTTTCATTTCTCCTCAAAATAGGATTTATTATATACTAGTGCAAAGTAATTACTCCCAAGGTCTAAATAGCCGTATTCATAGCAAAAAAAGTAAGTCTTTTCTGCTTTGGTAGTATATGTGTTTGTGAAATACTCAAAACTAAAACCGAGCTTAGTAAGCTCTTTTTGAGTTACTTTTATGGATTTGTCTTTTGGTGTGAGCTCTGCTAGAATATTTCTATTCATTTTGATAATGCGGTTTACTTTTCTGATGTAATTATTGGACGTGCCATTTTGAGTATTGTTATACTCATTACGACACTGGTTATCGCAAAACTTTTTATCAGCTCTACCTACAAGCTCTTTACTACAGTGTAAGCATGTTTTTGGCTCCATAGAGCAAAGGTATCCAAAATATAAGAGTAGTTTAAAACAAGTTGAGCTGGGTAGTGGGTACAGCTTGGTAGAGTGATTTGCTGAGTGGTTTCGGTTTGTAGTTTAGGTCAAATTTCTTTTTGGCAAGGCTTATTTGTTGGTGTATAGAGTTAGCAAGCACGCCAGTTCCTTTCATTCGTTCACCAAAGTGGCTATTGCCAAGTTTGCCACCTTGCGACTCAGCTATAAGATTGAGCACACGTGTTGCCTTGAGCGGAAATGTCTTTTGTATCCAGTCCTCAAAGAGAAGAGCAATGGCTCCATTTAAACGTACCATCGTATGATTGAGACTAGTAGCTCCAGCTTTGGATACGGCCTCACATATGGTAAATACTTCGTCACTATTGAGCCCAGGAATAATAGGAGCCATCATTACATGCACGGGAATACCATTTTGCTGCAGTAGTTCTATCGTTTTGAGTCTATTGGCACCAGAGCTAGTGCGGGGTTCCATAGCACGTCTTAGGGTCTCGTCTAGTGTTGTGATGCTTAGATGTACTTGTACTAGATTTTTTTCTGCGAGTTGTTTCAATAGGTCCAGATCTCGGCATACCAATGCATTTTTAGTAATAATGCCTACCGGCTGATTGTGCTTTAGGCAGACTTCTAAGAGTTGGCGAGTGATACCAAATTTCAGTTCTGCGGGTTGATAGCAATCCGTATTCCCACTTAGCATGATGGGTTCGCCTTTCCAAGATTTGCTTTGTAGCTTTTTGGCTAGCAGGAGTGGAGCATCTTTTTTGATTAAGATATTTTTTTCGAACTCGGTACCGGCACTGTATCCCCAGTATTCGTGAGTGATTCTAGCATAGCAGTATATACACCCATGTTCACATCCTTGATATGGATTCATACTCCAGTCAGATGGTATGTCAGGACTATCTACTTTATTGACAATGGTTTTTGGGTATATGTCGGTGTAGGTGGTTTCGTTACTGTTTGTTAGGAACTCAGCATCATAGTAGGAGCCATCCCAGAAGTCTTCCACTGTGGTTTTGTTAAATCTATTTGGAGTGTTGAGCAGAGCTCCGCGTCCTCTTATATTTTTGGGTATGGCAATATTATTATCCAAATCGTTGACTACATTATAGACGAAATAATTGAGAATCGTATATTTAATATTTATTGAGCGTACTCAGCTATTTTTCCTTTACCCGGAGATAATGCATTTCTATGTTTTGTTTGCGATTAGCTTCTACTATTAGCTCTAAACATCAGATGATATAGATGGCTAAATTTATATCAATCCTTTTTGTCTAAGGAATACGGTTCTGATCTAAAGTTTGAAAATATGAGGGACATCGTCTTGGATTATCGTGCATCATTGCTGCCACTCTTTTTGAGTTCGTGGGCTATATTCGTTGTGAGAATATTATGAAGGAGAATTTTTTTCTTTTGTGGGATATGTTAAATGAACATAAGCCCATAAGGGGATTTCATCTTATACCTTTATGGTGTTGAGATGATACTAGCCAACTCGGCTATTTTAATGCTACCCTCTCAAATCTCGCCAGAAATCTTTAAATCCCTTTATAGATAACATCTTCTTAAACTCTTGCCATATAGTAGATTTAGCGGGTGGCGTTGTTACTAGTTTTTGGTAGTCATCTGGATCACGGGAGTCTATGGTTTTTACACCCATAAGGTCGTCACTGTATTTGAAACGTTCTCTAGCTCTTGCAGTAAATCCAAGTTTCTGCTCTGCTAGTCCTAGATTATTAAGCGCGATAGCGTCTTCTGGATCCAGGTCCAAGGCTTTGGTGTAGTCTGCTACGCTTCCTTCTGTATCTCCTGTTTTGTCACGTATGTAGGCACGGCAGCTGTAGAAGTAGGCATTAGTAGGTTCCATTTCTATAGCCTCATTGAAATCTAAAATGGCATGCTTAAATTTTAAATTAAACTTACACACTCCACGTTCTACGAAGTATTCAGCGGCATCAGGATATTTAGCTATCAGCGTGGTCCATACATCCATGGCCTCTTCCCACAGCTTGCTTTTTTGATAAGCGAATGCTAATATAGGACGGGGTTCGCCCTTTTTTAGCTTCTTGATTACATCGGCATAGTCTCCTTGGTCAAATAGTGCTTGAACATCCATACTAGTTAAACAGATAAGGTGTGAAAATGATTGCAGCTATTATTACTGCATAAAAAGAAGTGATCAGAACAAATCCTGCGGATATATCTTTGATAATTTTAATCTCTGGGTCTTGCTCAGTGGTGATTCTATTGCATAACTTTTCTATGGCAGAGTTTATCATTTCGGCTACCATCACTAGGGTAATGGCAGAAGCCACCCATAGCCATTCTGTAGATTCTAAGCCTACATAGCAACCTAGTGTACTTGTCACTAGGGCAGCGGCGAGATGCACTTTTGCATTTCGCTCCGTTTTTATAAAAGAAGCAATACCTACAAAGGCATATCCAAAAGCATTGATATAGGGCTTTAGCATAGGGGCAAAGTTAGGAATAATAGGATTGTGAGTATATTCGCCTATCTAATAAAAACCAATGAGCGTAGAACAAGATTTAAGAGATAGAGGAAGTGATAGTTGCGAACTGTGCGGTGGCAAAGCGGGACTTACAGTATATGCTGTAGCCCCAAGAGACAATAGCTCCGCAGATAATTGTGTGATGACTTGTGAAACGTGCCACGACCAACTTACTGATCCAGAAAAAGTAGAGGCCAACCACTGGCGATGTTTAAATGATAGTATGTGGGCCGAGGCTAATGCAATAAAAGTAGTAGCTTGGCGTATGCTCACCAACCTAAAAGGGGAGGGGTGGCCAGCAGATCTGCTAGATATGATGTATATAGATGAGGAGACTACGGCTTGGGCTAAAGAGGGTTTTGAAGATGCTCCTGTTGGCGACGTTATTCATAGAGATAGCAATGGAGTAGTGCTGGCTGTGGGAGATTCAGTAGTACTCATAAAAGACTTGCCTGTAAAGGGGAGTAGTATGATAGCCAAGCGTGGAACTCCTGTACGAAATATTCGCTTAGACCAAGATAACGAAACTTTTATTGAAGGAAAAGTAGATGGACAAACCATTGTTATCATCACGGAATACGTGAAGAAGACATAGACTATATTAATCCTCTAGATTTCACCTCCAAATACTTGTTTATGTATCCATGATTAGGTTTTCGGGGTCGGTAAGTACAGTTTATATGCCGTGTTTATTGAGTTCTTTTACCATCAATTTTTTCTGATAAGAGAGTTTTTCTGCTACAGATTTATAGTAATAGTCTTTCTCGTGCTTACTAGGTTTTGCTATGGTGTTTTCTATCTCACTATTCTTAAAGAAAATGCTACCACTTATTCCTCCTAGAGCAAATAGATCCATAGTCATAAAATTGATCAGACCTACAGCTATTCCTATGAGAAAATTAACGAGTACAAAACTCCAGTATTCCATCCTACGTGCTCTTCCTTTAAAATTAGCGTAGTTTTTTGATACGACTTCCCAGAAGTATTGAAATATGTTTTTTTAGGTTCCATAGTTGACTTTATTGTTACAAAAAATGCCACGGAGTTAACCCCGTGGCATTGTATTTTATGTTTTTTTGATTTTTATTCTGTACCTATTTGCTCTACCTCGTTCCCTTCAGTAGGGTTTTTAGGGTTTGGACCATATGCGTTATTTCCAGGTTGTCCATCTGTGAAATATAACACAAGAAGCCAAATAGCTCCAACAAGCGGTATTAGAGCGATTAGTAAAAACCATCCACTTTTACCAACATCATGCAGTCGTCTTACAGCAACTGCTAAACTCGGAATTATGACAGCTAATGTATAAATACCATAAATAGGACCATAAGGAATCTCAGGAGAAATAGTAATTCCAAGGATATTATCCAAAATTGCAGCTATTATAGTTGCGACAAGATTGATTACTACAAATCCCCAATACTCTTTTCTTCTAGCTCTTTCGCTAAAATTCGCATAGTTGTCTTTTATTACTGATTTGTAATAATCTAAGATTGATTTTTCTTCCATGATTTTTTTTGATTATGTTATTTTCAAATAAAGGGTAAAAATATGACAAATAAAAGCAGCTACTTCTTCTTAAAGCTATGGATAGCGTTTTTAGTGAAGTCAGAAAGCACCAATTCTCCACTCATAGCTGCACGCTCTGCGAGTAGCGTATCCCAATCCTCTGTTCCTCTCCAAAAGACTTGCTTGAGTAGTCGCATGGCTTCAGGATTGCTCTTTCTGAGCTTGTCAGCTAGGGTATCTATAGCAGCGTCCATTTGTTCTGCGGTATCATAAATGTCGGCATACAGTCCTTTGGCTCTGGCCCACTCGGCAGTTTGCCACTCGGTAGCATCTATGGCTAGTTGGCTCATAGCAGATAAACCCATTTTACGCTCTACAGCAGGTCCTACCACGAATGGTCCTATACCTACGGCAAGTTCGCTTAGTTTTACCGCTGCATGCTTAGTAGCAAGTGTATAATCAAAAGAAGCGGCAAGTCCTACTCCGCCACCTACCGCTTTGCCTTGTACTCTGCCTATGATTAGTTTAGGACATTTTCGGCAAGCATTTATAACGTTTGCAAAGCCAGAGAAAAATACTTTTCCAACTTCCAAATCATCTATCGCTACCAACTCATCAAAACTAGCTCCTGCACAGAATGCACGCTCACCTGCACTCCGCACCACGATAACGAGTGCGTCATCATTGGTTCCTAGTTCAGTTATTGTATTCGCCAACTTAGCCAATACTTTACCTGGTAAGCTATTGCTTAGTGGGTGGTGAAATTCTACGGTAGCTATTCCGTTTTCTATACTGTATTGTACGTCTCCTTGATCTACTGCGTTCATTAGTGCGAATTTATAGGGAATTTTAAACACTAAGGCACTAAGGTTTAAAACTTGGCTGTTGGAGGAATAACATTAAGGTGTTTATATGTGCTAGCTCGATGTTTCTAGTAGAAAGGGAGAGGTTCTAGCTTGATTTTTTCATTTCAAAACTGACTGTTGGAACGCAGATGACGCAAGATTTGGCTGATTTACACTGATTTTTATTTTCTGTAATTTGATTAGATCAGCGTCATCTGCGTTCCATTTTTGAGTAGATTTATTAAAGCTCATCCTATTGAGTATTTGAAAATATTTTACGTCGTACTTCAGGCTTCTTTCCGAAATTCATTAAAAGACCAACTTCGATATCTGTAGCTTTCAAGTAATTGATAAGTTGCAGTTCATTTTCGTGAACCAATACTTCACTAGCTTTTAGTTCAATTATCACAGAATCATTTACGATTAAATCGGCATAGTACTTGCCAACTTCTACGTCTTTATAAATGACGGATATTTCTTTTTGAGCCTCAACAAAATAGTTGCGATTTTTGAGTTCTAAGTACATCGCATTTTGATAAACCTTTTCTAAGAAACCGTATCCAAGCTGATTATAGACGACATAAAATATACCAATAAGCTCTTCTGTTAATTTTGAGTGTAGGTATTTTTCGGACATAAAAAATCAGTGATTATCTGTTAGATCAGCGTCATCTGCGTTCCATTTTTGAGTAGATCTCACAGCTCATCTTCCTGATTACGTTTCTTCACCATCGTAAGAATAGTTGCAAGAGCTACAGTTTCACCCGTTTCGTCGTATACGTCCACTAGGAACTTTACGATTCCTTTAGCTACGTCGTCTTCAGACTTTTTCTCTTGGTTTATTTTTTCTTTACACGTAAACCGTACTCCGATAGTCGCTCCTGGATATACGGGCTTGGTAAATCTACATTCGTCTAGTCCGTAGTTTAACAAAACAGGTCCTTTTTTGGCATCTACAAAAAGTCCAGCAGCCTTGCTCAGTACAAAGTAGCCGTGAGCTACACGTCCTTCGAAGGTGGTCCCTTCTAGAGATGTTTCGTCCATATGAGCATAGAAATTGTCCCCACT
>DNBZ01000042.1:7492-8528 GCA_003484585.1 Bacteroidota bacterium
GGATGCACGTCTTTCTCCTTGTATGCTCCACCGTATTGGTAACGTTGAGTTATTTCGGTCAACATACTTGGATGTCCTTGCAGTGCGGTACGTTGGAGATAGTGTTTCACACTTCCTATTCCGCCTAGTTCTTCTCCACCTCCAGCTCTACCTGGTCCACCGTGCATGAGTTGTGGCATTGGAGATCCGTGACCTGTACTCTCTGGAGCAGATTCTTCATTGAGTATGAGTATTCTACCGTGATATGCAGCAGCTTCTATGGCATAATCAGTAGCAGTATTTATATCGCTAGTCACGATAGTACTTACGAGTGAGCCTTTACCCATTTTAGCTAATTCTATAGCTTGGTCCAGGTCTTTGTATGGCATTAGTGTGCTTACTGGTCCAAAACATTCTATCTCGTGGCTTTGTGTTTTGTTCATCGGATCATCATTTAGCATAATGATAGGAGCAAGGAAAGCACCTTTGGTCTTATCAGCACCTACTAGGTCAAAGTTTTCTAAATCGCCAACCACAATAGGTGTGATTTTAGACATCTCTAGCACTCTATTTCTCACTACTTCTAGTTGACTTCTGTTTACCAAAGCACCCATACGCACACCTTCTGCAGCAGGATCTCCTACTACCGTCTGGCTCAGGGCTTTGCCCAATGCTATTTGAGTATCTTCTAGGTATTTTTCAGGAACAATCATTCTGCGTACTGCGGTACATTTTTGCCCTGCTTTAGTGGTTATTTCTCTGCGTACTTCTTTTATAAAAATGTCAAAATCTACAGTGCCTGGAGCAGCGTCTTCACCAAGTATAGCAGCATTTAGACTGTCTGCCTCCATATTGAATGGAATGGCATTATTTACGATATGGGGCATGCTTTTTAGCATTCTACCAGTAGTAGCACTGCCTGTGAAAGTCACTATGTCTTGAGAAGTAAGCGAGTCAATAATTCCGTGCCCTTTTCCGCAATCCAACTGTATAGCCCCTTCTGGCACTATGCCACTGGCTACGATATCTTCCACCATAGCCTGTGTTAGGTAAGAGG
>DNBZ01000223.1 GCA_003484585.1 Bacteroidota bacterium
ATGTTGTATTCGATTCTTATAATAACGAATTCGATACTACCCTTCAAGCAAGTAAGACCAGATTTGTAGCTTCACAAGAAAAAGTATTCTTACAAGAAAATTCTTTTGTAATACCAATTCCGAATCATCTGTCTGAAACTTTCTTAGATATGTTTCTTAATGAAGCACTTACTTTAGTTCACCAACAACCTATTGGCATGATTGCTCAAAGAGCGAGAGTCAAGAAAATAAAACTCCAACAAGACAACCGTACACTAGGTCAAAGCGAAAGCAAACCTAAATACGGAAGAAGAGGTTTAAGTGGGAGTTACGTACCAAGAGGTCATGGCGGATAATGGATACTGATTACAAATTAATTTTTGATGGGTTTTATAGATGGAGTCGTAGTGGCAAAGTTGCTGAAGCATTAAGTGGATGCTTTATTAGAAAGAGTGAAGCAGCTAGAGCTTGGGAGCTTTATCAGTTAAGTAAAAAAGCACCTGAGTCCTCTGTTGATAAAAGTGCAGATTTAGAGAGTTTAATTTCTAAAGCGGACTTATTGAAGTGGGCAGAAGCAAATGGCTTGGAAGTTCCATCTAAACATAAACAACCTAGTGCCATTAAGAAGTTTTTAATGGGTGGATATAAGGATTAAAGATGCCTAGAGCTTCAGGTCAAAAAGATTACCTTTCTTTAATTAAAGGTTTGAATACAGAGTCCTCTGCTTTAACTTTTCCTGAAGGATTTACAGCAGGTGAATTAAATTTTGTAATTAACAAAGATGGCTTAATTCGTAAAAGACGATTAGGATTTGAAGAGCTAGTAACTCCTTTTGTTGTTACTGGTGGATTTGCTGCTGTAGAAAACGTGTTCTATTGGAGAGGCCCATCTTTAGTATGCCTTACAGTTACAGACGACACCCCGCAAACAAAACTGCGTTTTCATGCAGTAGATGATGACTTTACATTTATAGCAGAACTTGCAATTTCTTCTGCTGTAGTAAAAACACAAATAGCTGAGACTACTAACTACCTTGTCATTACTACAGACCAAGGTACGAATCCTATTATGTGTGAGTACAAAGAACTTACAAAGGAAATTTTTGTTAGTAGTATTAAAGTAAATGTACGTGACTTTGAATTAGTGGATGATGGGTTAGAAATATCTGAGAATCCTTCTAGTCTTTCAAACAACCATAAATACAATCTATTTAATGCTGATTGGCATCTTACAAGAGCTGATGTGGAAGACAATAAAATAGAAAAACTAGTGACTACAGCTTTCAAAGATTACACAAATGCTGAGGCAGGAGAAGGAGGTAATGGTTACTATCCGAGTAATGCACAAGTAGCGTCTATTGGAGTTATTATAGATGAAACTGGTGATACAGTGTTCTCAGCTAAAGATGTTGAGGGAGCTAACTTTGGTAACAGTAAAGCAGGAAGAGGTCACTATGTTTATGATATTAATAATTTTGACAGAACTTCTAAGTTAAGTTCTCCCGAAGATGATGGTGCGCCAAGCACAACACTTGTCCCTATAGGTACTATAAACTTCGCAGGAACTCCTACATATAGTCCAGATGAGCCTGATGTTATAGACCCTACTGACCCTAACACTCCTTCTGGTGGTGGTGGTGTTCCTCCTTACAAGCCACCCTATGATGAATTTTTAGATCCAGAATAATGATATTAAAAGAAAGAGGAGGAGACTATGGCAGTAGATAACCCAAAAAAGAACTTTAAGAACCCTACTTCCTGTGCTAGTGCATTTGGGAGATTCTTTTACGCTGTAGACAGTATGGTGTACTTCACTCAAGTTTTAGAAACTGACAACGATGCAGGGAGATGTTACCAACAGAATGACCCTACTAGTAGTGAGTTCCCTGATTTATTAGATACAGATGGAGGAGTTATAGAGCTAGAAGATACTCAGCGCATTAAAGCTATGCAATCTTATAGTTCAGGTGTTCTTATTTTTGCTGGTAATGGTGTGTGGTATATCTACAACCCTGATGGAGGATTTAAAGCTACATCTTTTAATGTAGAAAAGATTACAGAAAGAGGAATAGATAGCTCTAAGAGTATTGTAGTAGCCGATAACAGTGTTTATTACTTTTCCAATAACGGTATTATGCAGTTGTCTGTAAATCAGTTTAAAGGTGTGGATGCTGTTGATATAACAGAAACAACAATCCGTTCTTACTACTTGTCTACTCTTGCAGGAGAAGGCGCACAAGGTGTGTATAATTCGGGTACAAAACAATGTGAGTGGTGGCTACCTAAGACACAGGGAGAAGGTTTAGTTCTAGATACTACTATAGGAGCATTCTATCCTCAGAAACAGTCTAGTGCCTCATACAAACTCCGTATGCCATTTACTATAGCTAATGCTTTGTACTACCCTAATTCTCTTCAGACTGATACTAATGTTACGTACTCCTTCTCTTCTAGAGGGAATCGTGTATTTAAAGATTTTGGTACAGACCAAAAAGCTTATCTTGTAACAGGATATGAAACACTTGGTAAGTTTTCTAATAAGAAAGCTGTGTCACAAGCTAAAGTATTTTTTAGAAAGACAGAAACAACTATAACAGGGTACGGTACAGATAGTTATGTATTTGATTACCCTAGTGGTTGCTTGTTTCAAGCTCGTTGGGACTTTGATAAGAGTGCAGCATACGGTAAGTACACAGGTGTATTAAATAACGTAGGAAGAGGTCAAGCTATGCAGTTATACAAGCCAATGCAAAGAGGCTTTATACCCGATGCTTATCCTTATGTATTTGATACAGGCGAGAGTCTTATTTCTAAGAAATTCAATATTCGTGGTAATGGGGATGCTGTTCAATTTGTATTTCAA
>DNBZ01000333.1 GCA_003484585.1 Bacteroidota bacterium
AATAATATAAACCTCTGGGTGACCTAGGAACCAAAATAAATGCTGAAATAAAACAGGGCTACCTCCAGTGTGCTCTAGAGCACCTGCAGAGCCCAGATAAATATCAGAAAGGTAGAAACTAGTTCCAAATCCTCTGTCAAACAGAAGTAGTAATCCTCCACCAAGTAATACTGGGAAAGATAAAAGTCCTAAAACAGCCGTAAGGAATAATGCCCAAACGGTAAGCGGAAGTCTAGTCATAGACATTCCTTTAGTACGCATATTTAATACGGTACTTATATAGTTAATACCACCTAGTAAAGACGAAGCAATGAATAAAACAATAGCAGAAAGCCATAGAGTCATACCAGCACCAGAGCCAGGCATAGCTTTAGGCAATGCACTTAGTGGTGGGTATATTGTCCATCCTCCAGATGCAGGTCCTGTCTCTACAAAGAGAGAAGATAGGAGTACTACACTACTCAAAAAGAAGAACCAGTATGAAAGCATATTCATAAATGGAGATGCCATATCTCTGGCTCCGATCTGTAACGGGAGTAGAAGATTAGCAAACGTACCACTTAGTCCTGCTGTAAGTACGTAGAATACCATTATAGTACCGTGCATAGTTACTAGGGCCATATAGTATCCAGCATCTAGCACTCCTCCTGGAGCCCATTTACTGCCAAATAACCACTCGAGTATTGGAAAACTAGTGTCAGGATACGCAAGTTGTAAACGGAAGGCGATAGACATCCCCATTCCGATAACTCCCATTATGATACCTGTAATTAAAAATTGCTTAGAGATCATCTTGTGATCCATACTAAAGACGTATTTCGAAATGAAACTTTCTTTATGATGGCCGTGATCGTCGTGTTCTGCGTGTGCTATTGTGCTCATTCTAAATAACTTTTTTGGTTTGACTTAGTTAGAAGCTACTGCTTCTGGTGTAACTTCTTCTATCTCTGGTGTAGTAGTTTCTTTTTCATCCGTCTTTTTGGCAAATAAAACAGCTTGTTCTGCTATCCATTTATCATAAGATGCTTGGTCTTCTACTACTACTTTCATCTTCATATTAAAGTGGGCATTACCACATATTTTATTACATACTAGGTAATAATCAAATTCAGGATCACCTTTTATAGCCTGCATCTCTTTTGTAGTTTTAATAGGCTTAAAGGTAAACTCTGTAGGTAATCCAGGTACCACGTTCATCTGTGTTCTAAAATAAGGTAAATAGGCAGAATGAATAACATCCCTAGCTCTAAATTTCATTGTTATTGGTTGGTCTTTTACCAAGTGAATCTCTTGCACCACCATATCGTCATCTCCAGTTCCTGTAAACATAGAACCTTCTGTCACTGCAAGTGCTCTTTTTAAACGTTCTATCTGAGTAGTTCTGGCACTTATAAGCATATCTAACTCATCACGTTTTTCACCGTTTGAGTATGCAGCTATTTTTCTGAGGTGATCTTCTCTATCCTCATCTACTAATCCACCAAGCTTAGAACGCAGTTCAGACTCTTCTTTTGGTAGCCTAGCGATTGCTTCGTTATAAGAAATAGTATCAGCAGCTAGCTCATTAATTAGTTCAGTAGCATGTTCTCTGTTAGCTACACCTAATGGATTCATTCCGTTTATAAGATTAAAGTTAGCCTTCCCTAGTGTATTATCTATACCAGGATATCTTGCGTTCCAACCAAACTGATATGCAAACACCTCTATTTGTTGAGCATCTTTACCAGCATCAGATCTTAATATCTTGTTCCACATTTTGAAACCTCCTGATACCAATATGGCTAAAACCACAGCAGGTATAAGTGTCCAAACATATTCTAAGTTATTGTTATGAGACAAGAAGTAAGCTTTTCTTCCTGGTTTTTGTCTGTACTTGAAAGAGAAATAGAATAATAGGAACTGAGTGATAAAGAAAACAGGCAGCGTAGCTAGCCAAGTCCAATTCATCATTTTATCCATTTCTATACCGTGTTCTGAAGCAGATCCGAAGTGTGCAAGGTTATACTGATTGTGTATAGTATACTCATATATAACCAAGGCAAAGAAACCAAAAAGGAAGATTAGCATCATATAAGCGTTGATGTTATTCCAGTTTATTATTTCTTTTCCTGTGATATTCTTCACTAATTCTAAGATTCCGAAGATCATAAGAATAATAACAAACACTAAGATTGTCATTACGACTACCCCCCAGTTTATACTATTAAAAAGGGAATCGCTAACTACAGGAGCTTCAGCTATTGCTGTCTCTGCTCCAGCAGCTACTACACCATCTCCGTCATTCTCCATCCACATGATCATTGAAGTGATTTCATCATCTGAAAGATTTTCAAAGATGTTCATCGCAGCACCATTATATTCAGAGTAGATAGCATTTGCTCTTTCATCTCCGCTTTTTACAAGTTTTTGATTGTTTTTGATCCAACTTAATAACCACTCATAGTCGCCATCATATTTGCTTACAACTCCAGAGAGTGCAGGACCTACAACTTTTTTGTTTAAGGCATGGCAAGAAGTACAATTTGCTTTGAACAATTCACTTCCTTCGCCTATTCGTGCATCGGTTGCTTCCTGCCCATTTACTGGTGTAGTAATCTTGCTTTTGTACTCAGCTGAAAATGAAGTGTTTAATAGGAATAAGCCTATTGCTAGGAAAAACCATTTGGTGTGTTTTAGGAATATTTGATTCATCTATACTCTGTTCTATTGAGTTATATTTTGGTGCGACAAAAATACCTACCTTTTTGTATTAAAGTAACAGAGTTTTACCAAATATTCCACATTCTAAAATATGTTTAGAATGCATACAAATAGATTCTAGAATATCTCACCTTGTATAACAAACGAAAGGAGGGCAAAACCCTCCTTTCGAAACCAAAAACTAAAACTGAAATATGGTTATTGCTTGATGTTTCAAACAATATCATATCACGAAGTTAAAAATATTAAAAGTCGTAGCGTGTCACGATGTAGTCATTTTAGCTAACATCGATTTATGGCATACCTAAATGGACTGATACAGATTAAGATACTGCTCTACTAATATATCTGATTGGAATAGCGACAACTGCTTACTTATATTAGCTTCTCTTTGGTGCCTATATGAATCTACACTTAAATGCTCAAGTGCTTGTTTTATAGACTCTTGTATGAGCGGGTCGAAGTATTCTGCAGCATCTCCACCTACTTCTGGCATGCTACTACAATTAGATGTAGCTACGGTTTTACCATAGCTGAAGGCTTCTAAGATAGGGATACCAAACCCTTCAAATTCTGATGGGTAAACACAGAATGTAGCCCCTTGATACAAGCTAGAAAGTGTCTTGTCTGTGACATTGGGATACAGCAAAACACGGTCGTCATTTTTAGCTAGCTGCTCTATCTGAGCATAGGTGTCCCCTTTGCGTCCTGCTATTACGAGATTTAGTTCAAGATTAGCTGACTGATACGCTTGTACTAAGTTGAGCAGATTCTTTCTTTTGCTAAATCCGCTGACGCACAATACATAAGGCTTATCCATATTGAATGTCTCATGTCCTAAGTCTTTGGCCTTTAAGCTAAGCGGAATGATTATTACCTTATCACTATCAGTATTGTAAAATGAGATAAGGTCATCTTTAGTTTGCTTGCTCGGTACTACTATTTGTGTGGCTACTCGCTGCGTGTATCTTAGTTTTCTATCATAAATGTAGCCATCTATTTTAGAGTAATAGTGCGGGTATCTCTTGTTTATTAGATCGTGAATGGTGACTACGGTCTTAATATTGGTTTTGTGAATACCAAAGGGCAGTTCATTACTTAATCCGTGATAGACTTCAATCTTATCTCGAACTAAATCTCTGCATATAAACCTGCTCCTCCATAAAGAGGTAAGGAGTGAAAAAATACCCGCAGGATACTTTATATTAGTTTGGGTGGTCTCTACTAGTTTAGGTTGATAGAGTACATATTCATTGCTTTGGTTTAGGGCTAAATTATTTACTAACCAGCGTGCATAGTTTCCTAAACCAGTTTGATTATTGAAATAACGCTTAGCATCGAAACCGATTTTCATCTATACAGGTACTTGAAAATCACGAAGTACATCATTTAACGATGTCTTTTTATCAGTAGATTCTTTTCTAGTACCTATTATAAGAGCACAATTGACTCCGTATGATCCGGCAGGAAAATCTTTTTGAATACTACCAGGAATCACAACACTACGAGCTGGCACTCTACCTTTATAGGTGATCGGCTCTGCACCTGATACGTCTATTATTTTGGTACTCATAGTAAGCGTAACACCTGCACCTATTACGGCTTCGGATTCTATATGTACACCTTCTACTATGATACATCTACTACCTATGAAACAATTATCTTCTATTATCACGGGTGCTGCTTGCACAGGTTCTAAAACCCCACCTATACCTACACCTCCGCTCAAATGAACGTTTTTCCCTATCTGAGCACAGCTGCCTACAGTGGCCCAAGTATCTACCATAGTACCCGAATCTACAAAAGCACCTATGTTCACATAACTAGGCATCATCACTACACCTCTGGCTAAATAAGCTCCATATCTTGCAATGGCATGAGGTACTACTCTCACTCCTTGACTAGCGTAGTC
>DNBZ01000187.1 GCA_003484585.1 Bacteroidota bacterium
AAATAAACTTACGTGATCTCCATAAAACGGAATCTCAAAACCATTAGGGAATGTCCAGATACTATCGTACGTACTTAGATCTTCTGCCCACCAAAGCCTCTCCTGGCGTAGCTCTATGCTACTAGGGAAAAAGCGGAACATAGCAAATAAGATCGGCATCTGTACAAGCTGAGGTAAACAACCACCTAAAGGGCTTACTCCTGCTTGTTTGTATAGCTTCATCTGCTCCTGCTGAGCTTTTTGCGTGTCGCTACCTGTACGCTCACTTATCTCATCTAGCTCAGGTTTCAGTAGCTTCATCTTAGCTGTAGACTTGTATACCTTGAACATAGGAAAGAACAAGGCCATCTTAATGATTAGCGTGAGCAATAGAATAATAAGGCCATAGCTAGCAAAATAATTATCCAACCAATTGAAGATTGGAATTACGATACCTTTATTTACCCAGCCAAAAATACCCCAACCTAATGGAATCATTTTTTGCAACTCTATTTCTTCTTTCTGTAAGGTCTGATAATGGTTTGGACCATAGTACAGAGCCATATCACCTACCTCAGAGTTATCTTCTATCGGGATAAATAATTTAGCTTTAAAATCTTTAATATACTCCTCAGTAGAAGGAGTAGTAGTAGAAATCTCTATGCCATCTTCCGTAAACTGATTTTCGTTGATAAGTGTCTGATTGAAAAACTTCTGCTTAAATGAGATCCATTTTATGTTGCCTTGTAGTTTCTCGTCATCCTCATCACTTGTTTCACTTAGGTAGTCTACATCATCCTCAAAAGCATATTTGTAGTATACTGTACTTACGTTTCGCTCATCTTTTATAGATTTCTCTTGAAGTTGAATCTTTGTAGACCAGTTAAGCTCAGCATATCTATTATTAGGCGATATTACATTGTCAAAACCATCGAAGGCTACTTTGTAACCTACCTTATACGATCCCGGAACTACGGTATACGTTTGAGTAATTTTAGCACCTCCATCTAGGTTGGCCGTCATTACTACCTCATTGTCGTCGCTTTGTTGAACCGTAAAGTTCTGAGCTAATGTATTGATGAGTGTACCATTAACTAAAGGAATAGTATATCCCAGGCTCATTTGATTCTCTTCAAATAGTACTAGAGCTGACGAATCATACCTTTGGTACTCATTCAAGCTTACCTTTTTGGGTACCCCGCCTCTTGAGCTTAGCTCTATCGTAAGCAGATCATTAGCCAATACAGTGATGGACTCTGGGCTGCTATCGCTTTGAGTTACTATGTTTTCTATAGTAGATGGGCTGTCTACTTGTGGGGTGTCAGCTACTTCTTCAGCCTCTGTAACTTGCTCTTGTTTGGCTTTATCTTGTTGAGCCTCTAAATCTTCTGCGTTTTGATTACTAAAATACCAAAAACCTGCGAACAGAACAAATATTAAAACGTATCCAATAGTGGAACTTCTTTCCATGTTTATTTATAAGGCTGCAAATGTAAAAGTATTCGTTAAAATCCGAAGGATTACAAGGAGAAGTAAGATGTAACCGAAGATAATTGGGACAAAGTTTTTAAAATCTTGTTGTCTGCCTTGCGATACGGGGCATTTAGCTTACTAAAATCCGTAACATTTATAAGCTCTTTTACCGCTAGCTGGTTATTAAAATGCTCTTCTAAGTACTTCTTTCTGTTTTCGAAGTACTGCGGAGTATAATCTAGCAAGCGAAATTCTTGCACTTTAGTGAGCATAGCATCAAAGTTTTTGCCAATGGCACATAGACTTTCTAGCCCAGAACCATCTACCATCAATGGATTTACCACAGCGAACTTGCCTCTATATAAGGCATTGAGTAATTTCAGCTTGATTCCTGTATTTTGATTAGTATGCAGCACATTAATGTGTGCTTTCTTTATTAGGTCGTGAATCTGATCTGTACTTAAATCGGCTTTGAGCTCTATGTTTGGGTACTTTTCGCAGAATGCAATGAGATCTTTATGCGGATGATTACCCGCTATCACACATTTCATATCTACTTTAGAAAATACATTTACTACCAATTCCCGGGCTGCAACATAGTTTTCTGGCACAGATAGGTTGCCGTGATACAGCAAATATTTGCCACTAGCTCCTGGGTACTCCATAGTACTATTGCTGTGAAAAGCAGGTAGGTACATTACATTTTCGTACTTTTTACTAAAATGCTTGGTATCATTAGGACTTATTGCTGCTATTAGGTTGGCGTGTTTTAAAATAGACTCATACTTACGCAACTTCTCTGCTTCTATTCTAAAGAAATACTTCTTAAAATAGCTGATCTCAGATTTTTCTAGATGCTTATAGTACTGGTGCTCTACATTATGAGTTCGCACTATTTTAAAACGATTTTTGAGCGAAGGATGAGCTAAGTGATACGTGCAGTGCAATCCCTCAAAAAGTATAGGTGCTGCGTCTTTAGTGATATTCTCTAAAAGGGCATCGCCGTTTCTAGAGTTTACGATGTACGGCAAATATCCAATAAATGGATTTTTGAACGTCCTACGTTTATAGTAGTAGAGCTCTTTTGTATACTTTTTGAGCTTAGCCTTATTTTGCTCTCTACCATATTGATACATATGCAGAATAACCTCCACACCTTGCTCGTGTAGAGATTTTACCTTATGATATATATCTATAACCCCGCCATAGTCTGCTGGGTACGGTATATCAAAGGCAACTATATGTATTCTCTTATTGTATTTCTGCATACACTTGTAACAATGCTTTTTCTTCGTTTTTCCAGTTTAGCTCTTCTCTTGCAAGTAAGCAGTTTTTTCTCAGTCTATCGTACAGCTGGTCATCATCTAAAAGTAAATTAACCGCCTTCACTATATCTTCTGACTGTGCTGTTGCAAATACGCTACATTCATACTTTTCATTGAGTAGTTGATACTCAGGAAAAGGATTCGTAATAGAAGGTATTTCAGCGTGTATATGGTCAAAATACTTATTGTTGAGCGAGTAATAGTAGCTTAGTCCTAAGTTTTCAGATACGTTGATCCCTGCAAATGCATTGGCTGTATACGCAGGTAATTCTTCAGGTTTCAATAAACCCAAAAACTCAACTTTATCTTCTAGTCGATACTCTGCCACTAAGGCTCTAAGCTCATCATCTAAATCTCCGCTTCCAGCTATCTTTAGCTTAATAGGCAAGTGCTGCATAGCTTGTATGGTAGCTTCTAGTCCTCTCCCCTTGTTCAAGGCTCCTTGATAGATTAAATATTTTTCTTGTGGCTCTACCTCGGCCAAAGGCTTAAGCTCTGGGCAATTGCGTACTACCTGAAAAGCTACTTTGTACTTAGCTGTGTACTCATCTGCTATCATCTGACCTACCGTTATAGCATTTTTTATTTTAGGTAAAATAGCACCTTCTATTTTCAACCAAATATTTCTTTTGGCTGGCCTATTGATAAGCTCTGGTACTTCTGTAAAATACTCATGTGAGTCGTACACTAGCTTTTTTCCTCTCAGCTTGCTTGCCATATAGCCGGCTGGCAACGTGTCCAAATCCACAGCGTGAATTATGTCATACTTAGCAAAGAGTAAATGGTAAAACATTTTAAGGTTATACAACAAATAGAAGGTTGCACCCTTATGGACGAGGAAAGAAAATCGTCTTTGCTTATACGGACGCGTCACTAGAGTGGCATCCGATTTTTTACGACCCCAAAGTGCTACATCATACTCTTGAGATAGTGAAGTACAGATGCGTATCATACGTTGATCGTAGATTACATCATTGATTACTGTGGCTATTATTCTTGGTTTTGTGTCCAAGTATATATATGATTAGTTTTGGTTAAATACTCATTATCTAATAGCCATTTTACTATGGTTATTATCTGGTGTTCTTCGAACGAGCCAAAAGAAGTAACTATTCCTTCTAATTCCAAATTTTTATTCAAAGTGAGCTCTTTTATTTTCTTTATAAATACGTCGAGTTGTGCATTACCTACATTCGATTTTTTAGCTAACCGGCAGATATCACATTTGCCACAGGTTTCTTTTCTCTTCTCGTCAAAGTAGGCTAGCAGTAAGTTTTCCCTACAGTCAGATGTAGTTTTCTCATAGTGCTGCACATACTCTTTTCTATACTCTTCTCTGGCTTGTAGTATCAGATATGCTTTTTTATCAAAAGTGATCTTTGTAGGTCGTGCTTGCAGATAGGTCAAGGTGTTGCCATCCTCTGCGGCTACATAATCTAGTATACCATCCCGATTCAAAATCTCGAGTTGCTTGGTTATATCTCCTATGCTATACTTTTGTCTTTTGGCTAGTTCGCCAAAATTGAGACTTACATAATACTCGAACATGCCACCATACGAACGCAATAATAGCTTGATGAACATGTCTTGCACCTTGTTCTTTACTTGATACGCATATAATTCTGCTTGCTCTACTAAGAACTTAGCTTTGGGCAATTGAAAGATCCGCTCGTTTAGCTTAGCGTAGCCTAGCGAATGCAGCACGCCCAAGCAATTAGCTACTTGGTGTACTCCTATCTTAAAGTTTTCTGCAAACGATATTATATCGAGCGGATAGGTAACTCCGTTGCCCGCTGTGAAGGCTACTTTATGGTGATTATATAAGCACAGTAAGGTGTGCTCTATTTGCTGTATGGATGGAAATTTATTCCACGCATCTACTTTAGTTTCCTTATCTGCTAGCAGTATGCAATATGCTTCTAGGCCGTCTCTACCAGATCTACCTGCTTCTTGATAGTACGCTTCTGGGCTTTCTGGTTTTTCGAAATGGAAGACTATACGCACATCTGGTTTATCTATTCCCATACCAAAAGCATTGGTACAAACTACAATACGCGTTTTATTATCTATCCAAGACTGCTGTATGGCAGATCTCTTGTCATTTTCTAATCCACCGTGGTAGTAAGCAGCAGATATGCCTTCTCGTTGCAGAGCTATGGCTATCTCTTCGCATTTTCTGCGGGTATTGGCATATACCAAACCTGAGCCTTTTAGCTTATTTAGTATTTTGGTGATACGTAGTATCTTGTTGCTATCTCGCATCACCAAGTAACTCAGATTGCCGCGGGCAAAGGACTTTCTGAAGGTTTTGTAATCCTTATGGAGCGAAAGATACTTGGCTATATCGCTCACCACGCTGGTAGTAGCTGTGGCGGTTACCGCTATTATGTTTAGGTCTGGTTGTATCTCTCGCAGCTCCCCTAGTCGCAAATACTCTGGCCTAAACTGGTGGCCCCACTGCGAGATGCAATGTGCCTCATCTACTACCAAAAAACTCACATTAAAATTGACTAAGTAGCTTCTAAATATCTTGGTAGCTGCACGCTCTGGGCTCAGGTACACAAACTTGTACTTACCATTGAGCGTATTTTGAAACTCTGTTTCTATCTCTCTAGAGGTAAGATTACTGTGAAGAGCTACGGCAGATATTCCTCGTGTTTTGAGATTGTCTACCTGGTCTTTCATTAGAGCTATAAGCGGACTAAAGACGAGACAAACTCCTTCTTTGGCCATGGCAGGCAACTGAAAACAAATACTCTTGCCACCGCCAGTAGGCAGTAGAGCCAATGTATCGTCACCTTGCATTACGGAGACTATGATATCTCGCTGCATCGGACGAAACGAGTCGTATCCCCAGTATTTTTTGAGTAAAGATTCTAGCACTTGAAATGAATTACAAGTTTAGAGTTTTAAGATTTATGAAAGTCAGTTTAATTGAGAATACCTGACATTAAAACATCCTACAACATTCTTCTATAGGTCTTAATAAGCAAGGCACCTAAGTTCTTATGTGGTGGTATATAGTCTTGAAAACGATTGTCGGCCGTAGAACCTGCTGCAAATTTCTTGTCTAGTGTATCCCATAAATCATCCCAAACGATGTCTTTTCCTTTTCTGATTACTTCGTTTAGCTCCAGGCACAGTCTGTCATTTACCAGCATAGTGCCTATCTGCTTACTGCTTATTATTTGTGCATCGGGCGAATATTTGAGTACCTGAGCTATGTTATTATACCCACCACAGGATCCTAAGAATACTATCTCTGCATTAGGTGTAAGGCTCTCTATAGCTGCACTGGCAAAGTACGAGTGCCCACGGTGTACTACTACATCGGGCCATCTACTTGTCTCTTCAAAATGTGCTTTGATAGCATCTTGCCCGGCAAACTCGCTTGTCGGTTTATTGGCATATATCTCTACATCCATACCGCTTTTAGATTTCACTATAATGTAGGTGCCACGGTCTAGAATACTCCAGTTTCCATTTCTAAAAGTACCTAAGAAGTGATTATAACTCGCCTTACCATCTGGATCGTCAAAGAAGAAATGCTGTTGTACATTTTTACCTCCTTTGTAGATACGATCTATAGGCAGTATTTTGAGGCTAGCTGTTTGGTCTGCCAGTGCCATATTAGAGGTAGATTGTCCTCCTATTTCGAACACACTGAGAATAAGACCATACAGTTTTTCTGCTTCTGCATCTGTGTTTTTTATCTGCTCATAGTACGCCAGTATAGCCTGCTCAAACATGATTTTATTGCCCGTACTGCGTATGCTCCCATATGTGTCTGCTATGGCTACTGCACTCTCTAGGTTATCATTGGCATTTTGTATGCCCTGCACTAGCTTGGCAAAGAGTTTTTGCTTCTCGTAGTCTCCCATTTTACCCAAAAATGAGTTCAATGTATTGTAGCCTGCAGCCATTTTGATGAAGGTACGGAAGTTATTAAAATTGGTATTGTATAGAAACTCGTATGTGCTAGACTCATCCATTTTAGCCATCATTCTGTTATACATCCCTAAAAAAGTAGAGGTATATATTTCGTCCTCGCTATAGACTATAAGTGTATAGATCTCAGCAGCAGAAAACTTGCCTAGACTTTGAAATCTGGTAGCGTCACTCTCCTCGTGCAAATCATTGATTACGCGTACATGTTTCAAACATTGATACATAAGAGCCTCGTCTACAGAGTGTTCACCGTTCAGCGTGGCATCCGCCCGCATAGCTATAAGATACTCAAAGAGTGTCTTGTCTAGCTTGGCTATCTCGTGTGCTTCTTCTATGCTCAGCTTACCATTGAATATATCATTGAGCAGTATATACGCCCGAGTAGCAGCACCTTTCTTCTCAAATATGCCATATACTTCATTCGTTATTCTATTGGTGCTTGCCTTGATGCGTTGGTGTACGGGATTCCAGCTATGCAGATAGGTTTTTATCTTCATAGGTGCTACTCTGGCTACCTCGTCTAATACTTTGATGCCAAAAGGCTTGTAATCTATCTCTTTGTAGTGTCTTAGTATTTCGGCAGGCTCTGTACGAGCGGCGGCCATCAGAAAAGGCTCTGCTACTGGCTTGTCTATATAGAATGCTATGAGATTAAGACCTGCATATACATTACTCTTCAGTATAGCATTGAGCCTATTCACATCTTCTACATCTTGTACTTTCGCTATTAAATCAAAAATGGGCTTAAACTGCGTGTAGAAATGAACGTTTTTG
>DNBZ01000087.1 GCA_003484585.1 Bacteroidota bacterium
TCTGACCCTTCTTTTATGGTAGTGCTAATAACACCTGCCGTGCCACCATCGTGCTCGGCACCTGCTCCTCCCGTTATTAGTTCTAGCTCGCCTATACTACCACTGGCCACTTGCACTCCAAATCCCGTACCAGCCAGCGGATCTTGAGCACTAATATTATCTATGTTGAAAGAGGTTTCGTATACACGTGCTCCACGTATCTGAATACCGTCTGGAGACTTAGAGACACCCGCTTGTATAGCAACTACCTCTTGTACATCTCGTACATTCATATCTGCGATATCTTTCTTGTTTAGGGTAATAGTACTCTTGGCATCATCTAGATCTACTATCTTCTTTTTCCCTACTATTTTCACAGTTTCGAAAGTATTAGTACGTGATGTCATCTTCACATTAAGCACCTTGGCCATCCCAGACACTATGTCTATATCATTATATACCTTCTGCTGATATCCCATAAAAGAGATATTTACAGAGTAAGTACCTGGCTTTATATTTTCTATCTTAAAACTACCATCTATCTCAGATATAGCAGCTCCATAAGTTCCTACTATTCGCACGTATGCACCTACCAAGTTTTCTCCAGATTCTTCATCTACTAGAGTTCCTCTAAGGGTACCTGTTTGTGCAAAGCAAGATATGCTTATAACTAGAGCTAGTATACTACCAATTAAATGCTTCATTGAGTATTTTTGAGATTACAGCGTTTTGGTTAGCCTTGATTTTATTTAATTTATGTAGCTCCACTGTGAAGAGTACTAGGTTCACATTAGACGCACTATTGCGTCTACGTATGGCAATGGTTCTTGGGCCTTGCCATACACCACTCGGTGTTAACCGAGCTTGGTAAAGCACTTCGGCTTCTAAAGCTGGATAAAACGGATCTGCAGCCAGCAGGAAATTTGTCGGTTGCAAGTTTGCATAATCTACATCCGCACTTACCGCCAAACTATCATTGGTAAAAAATGCTTGTCCTCTGCTAGTACTAAAACTATCTATGGAAAGAATACCTCCAATTATAGATAAATCAGCGTTATTAGAAAAAGCGGTAGAGATTAGTATCTTTTTATCAGAGTCTATTAAATACTGTATGATAGGAGCTGCGAAATCTAGGAGCTTAGCATCTAAGCCCGTGAGTGGATTACTTGTAGTACCCTCTTCTGTATGTATGAATATTTTGTCGTATTCAGAAGCAAGAAGTTTAAACGTAGGATCCCAAAACTTCGGATGATATTTACCTCCGTCTTTTAGATATTCTACTACATCTGCACCCCCATAATTAGCAGTGACTAAAGCCGTATATTCATCAGATGCTGTCTGATTATGACCACTTACTACTAGCAAGTCACTTGTTTGTGGTTTCACATAAGTACTTGGCGTACTATCTATTGCACTTTCAGAATTGGCTATATCTAAAGCTTTTAGCTGAATGATATTGCCCCCCCCATTGTTATAACCATCTATGGTAAATGCTGGTGTGGTCTCTAAACCATAATACACATTTGCAGTACCTGCTCCTGTAGACTTAGGGTCTGTTGGCACTAGGCTTATCAGCTTTTGATTTAGGTCTATTGCCTTCCAATCGCCAGTATTGGCTTTTAGAAAAATTTCTTTTAAAGTTGAATTACCATCAGGGTCCGAGGCATTATATCTAAAGGTAAAAACAAGATTAGTAGTATCTGCAGGTAACGAAGCCTCATCAAACGTTACTATAGGTGGACTATTTTTTAGTGGTACTCTTAGGTAAGCAGGTGTAGCATCTACTACGCCTTCATTATCTATAGCTCGCACATAAAAATCTATATCAGTAGAATCCAGGTCTGGATCTATATTAAATAAGAATGTGCTGTCTTGCAGATTAGTTGGCAGCCATTCCCCTTCATTTATTTTAAACTCATAACCAACTATATAGCCATCCACATCTGTACCAAACCAAGAAAGGTTGACAGTACTATTGAGTCTATTTTCTCCTGTTAGATTTATCTTCTCTATCGAGAGTTGTGTATTGGGAGCCATATTAGGCAATTGTTCTCCTTTTTTACAAGAAGAAACCAATACAAATAGACTGAGCACCAAGGTGCTCAGTCCAATCTTTGAATATGTTAAAGGTCTACAAGACATTAAAGTTTTATGAACTTCGCAGATGCCCTTTGGCCTTTATTTGTTATAAATTCTAATAGATATACTCCGCTAGTAAGTGAAGTGACATCTACTCTAGTAGAAGCCATTATTTGAGTAGAAGAAAGCTCTCTTCCGTCTAGACTTCTTACTACTAATGTACCAGCCTCTGCATTTTCTAAATTGAAGTATAAAACGTTAGAAGCAGGATTTGGATAGAAGCTCATACCCAGCTCAGAAAATCTCTGAACTGAAACTATCTCAGGATAATCTGTAGGATCTAAAGCTACGCTAAAGCCGATAATATCATCATTATTTCTTGGCTTAAGGGCGTACTGACTAAAACCGTAATATAGAACACCAATTATAGCATCCATATCCATCTCCTTAGTTACTTCTACTAAGGGTACTTCCATTATTCCTTCTGTATTTTCGAAGATACTATCAGAAACTAAAGATACCCATAAAGAAGAATTATTGTTACTGTTTTTCACGCCAGACTGGACCTTAGTACTGCTTGCAAAAGAAGCTCCTGTATCATTTGCTATAGTCCACTCACCAAATGGATTGAGACGTGGGTTAGAAATCTTAACCTTTCCACCTGTATTTACCATTTTCACTAGCATACCTTCATATTTTTCAAGTCCCCCATTTACTCGTCCGGCACTATCACTTACTTCTACCTCTACAGGTAATATCTCAGCAGTTTTGCCTGTTTTAGAAACAGAACTAACTACTAACTGTGTAAATCCAAATGATTCTTCTACAGTACCTACTACTTCAACTTCTTGCGTTCTGTATAAATTTAGAAGGTCCGCATTCCCAGTAAGCTTTATCCCAGCCCACTCCGTAGCATCTTTATCTTGCATATAGATATCTTCTAGATCATAAGACTTGGCACTTGCGGTTATATACCCTTTTACTGTTACTACTTGATCTTTATATGGACTAGCATCAGCAGTAGGATTAAGCACTTTTTGTAAATCTACAATAGTTAAGCCAGCATCTCTTACAGTATAAAAAGATGTAGCTCCTGTAGTATTAGAAGAGGTAAACGGCTCATAGCTTTCATTCGCATCATTGTCTGCAGCCTTGATGTAGTAACGCACTTCCATTCCATCAGCAAATGCTGGAATAGTTGCTTCGTATTCATCTGTAGAACCCGAGTTCAAAGTCATCGCTACTGCTGTAAACTGATCGTTGTCTTGTGTCAAATTAGTCGAGTAATATAAGCTTTGGCTAGATACTGTACCATTGAAATCTATGATTTTGGCTGAAATAGTAACCGCATCTAAAGCTGAAGGAACAAGTGGATATCTACTTACTTCCGTAATACTTGGAGGAGTATCTCCTACCTTGTAATGACTAGTATCAAAAGGATTTAACTCATAGCCTCTACCTGTGCCGCCAGAACATCCATTCTGAGAATGTAAAATTATACCTGAAAGTGAGGCAAACTTTGTGCCCACTATTGGAGGAATAAAACTTCCATTCGTCTCAGGAGAAGCGTCGTTTACCGTAGTCCAACTAGATTGTTTCTGAACTAAAAATCTATCCGATACATTCATTAAGTTTCCGTTTTCATCTGACACATCAAAACTCACTCTATTTCCACTAAATATACTCACCCCAACTACTGTTAGATTTTCAATGGTTACTAAAGAACCTTCCCATGCTTCACCAGTTGCATATATGTTACTCCTAGAGTTGTCGTTTAATAATCCAAGACTAATTGTATCTGCTTGTGGTACAGAAGTAGTCCCTAGTACTGTTACAGAAGAATTATCCTTTGGGAAAACTTGAGTTTCTCCACTATAATTCCCTACTGTACCAACGACTTCTACTATCATACCTGCTACTAGATTATCTAGAGCCGTTACTGGCTGGCTAGACTGTGCGGCGTATACGCCGTGAATTTGAACTCCTGCAAAATTTCCCATGGCACCCTGCACACCTGTATCTAATAAATGTACACCTGGTCTGTAGCCACCGGTTACCGATGAGGAAGAAAGCTCCGTAAGTCCACCGTCGTGCATTACCACACCTATTGTTCTTACTTCTTGCCCGTCGTAAGCACTTAAGTCTGTACAACTAGCCAAATCACTTGGGCTCATGAACTGAATTTCGCTGATAGATACAGTAGTTTGTGCTGTAGCAAAAAGCACTGTAATTAAGCCTAATGCTAATGATAATAATTGTTTTTTCATTTTGTAATATTTATAAATTTATTATTTAATTACGGCAAACTTGCTTTTATAAAGCTTACCAGTATCTAAGTCTTTTACTGTGAATATATATATCCCTCGTGCTATTATCTGTGTGTTTTCTGTGAGCAAATCCCAAGCATGCTCACCTCCACTAAATACATTTTCAGAAGCATCCTCAGCACCAAAAGTCTGGTTCCATCGTATATCACGTCCATCGTACTGTCCATCATGAGTGATCTGATCCAAAAAATCCCCCGCTGCTGTGAAAATTGTAATCTCACAATTAGCAGGTAAATTAGCAAAATATAGTTTTCTTGTTTGCTCTTGGAAACTACTACGCCCTTCCCAACTAGCCCCAGCATAATACGGATTAGGATATGCAAACGGAGCGTTTTTCTCTAGGTTTTCGTTGATTGGCTTTCCCGCGAACGCCCTGTAGTTATTAGCTAAAGGACTACTCTCCAAGCTTTCTAAATTACTTTCCTCATTTCCTCTATCAAAAGCTGTAACAGAGATAGCATATTGCCATCCATTGAGCACATTATCAATAGTGTACTTATAGTTATAGATAGTCAAATCTCCTTCAAAGACTATAGGCTCAGTTAGTTTCACTGCTTCAAAACCGGTTTCGTAATTATACCCATTATCTGCAATATCATACTCAGCTATTTTTACCAAATCTCTTTGAAGATTAGGAACATTTGTCACATCAAAACCAAGTTTGGTCATGTATAACCTGTATCCTTCAAAATCTTGTAATTGACTTATTGGGTCTACACTGGCTTCCGCATTATTAGCCCAATAGATTTCTATTTTATTCTCGGAAGTAATGATTTTAGTATTTGGAATCTCAGGTGGTGCAGGTAATATAAAACGGGTAAGCTCATTATCTCCGTTCAAATCTTCCCCAGCATCTAATATGCCGTTAGAATTTACATCTTCCCCATTATAGGCTGTTTGAGCCCAAGAAGCATTAGCTACTAGGGTACTGCGTTGCAGTGCATTATTATCACTATTCGGGTTACCATCCTCTTTTTTCTTAGCAAAAATATAGGCGTAGCTTACTTTTATTTTATCTCCCGGTTCAAAACTTAAAAATGGCCCTACTGCTACCAAATCAGATCTGTTGCCAGCTTCATTTAGTTGTTCTTGATAGCTCCTAGTACCACATCCCGAGTTAGTAGTGTTATTCTCTGCCCAGCAAGGTTGATCATTGAGCCCTTTCGTCATCTTTTGATAACGGGTATTATCATTAGTAGGCTGAAAAAATATAGGATCCGAAGTACTATTAAACTGCCACGCATTATAGTGAGCTTTAAATCGAGCATCATTGATTGGCGTATGAAAACCATTCTTGTCTTCCGCTCCTAGAAATTTTTGTGCAGCATAACTTTCCGTAAAACCCACATCTCCAGAGTGGTCATAGCAATAGGCCATCTGCAAGCTATCCATATATCCATTAGATCCTTTATTATAAAAAGCAGCCCCACCACTACCCGCTGGTGTAATATTAATATTGCGTATTACAGTATTAGCCCAGAGACCAAAGTATGCACTGTCTATCGTATTGGCTCCTATATTCTCTATGTCAAAGTCTAGTATAACGAAAAAATCACTAAAGCTAAAATTATAGTTGTACGTGCGAGCTGTCACCTCTACAAATAGAGGGTCAGTGTGCGAACCTATCTGCGTTTGAGTTCCAGGCACTTGCACATTTTTATCTGAATATACCGCTACAAAATCTTGGTGTGAGATAGCCGATGGGCTATAAAAAGGACTATTACGTAGGGATGAACTCTCTTTTAGTACAGCTCCTATCTCTGGATAAAACTCAAAACCTGCAGACCCTGTTTTATACCCTTGCGGTGCATCTACAGCAGCGGTACTTACTCCTACAGTAGCTCCATTTATAAGTCCACCAAACCATATTCCGCTTTCGAAAATATGCTCTATCCCACTACCTGCAGGATATTCTGCAGATGGATTTCCAGAACCATCTCGGTACCCTCTAAAAGCATTTCCGTATGTTCCAGAGTTAGATACATTGAGTCTAACATTAGAAGCAGTGGTAGTTTTCTCGTCAAAAGTTTGTGCAGACGCACAAATCGACAATAAAAGAATGGCTATAATAGCATTAAACTTCATCTAATAATAAGTCTGCGAATATAGGGCGACCAAAGCGGTCTAATGTTACGTAAATTTAAAATTTGGGTTTAGGTTTTGTCACAAATACAGACTTGATGTAATTAGGCTCATAGTAGGCTACATCTACAAAGTCTTTTTGCTCCCATTTTTGCAGAGCCTCTAGCACTAGATTATTCGCGTAAATACCTGAATAAGAATACTCTAAAACGCCATCTGGACTAAAGCCCTCCATCCATTTACTAGCTCCTGATCCACAAGCTAAGGTTTCACCCTTTACATAATCAACAGCCAGTTGTGCATCTATTGTGATAAACTGCTCATCTACTAAAGTATTCAAATCCTTGTCAAACACCCCTAAATACGCATCCATTCTTCGAGCATCTATTAATGTGATCACCCTATCTATGTCCTGATTTTGCTCTAAAGCAGCTGCTGCCAAGGCTTTGAGTGTGGAGCAAGCTATAAGTGGAATATCGGCACCGAAGCATAAACCTTTTGCTAAACTACAACCAATACGCAAACCGGTATAGGATCCTGGACCACCACCTATCACCACTGCATCTAGATCTGATATATGCAGACCTGAATTTTTCATTACCTCTGCTACAAAGCTGGCTAGGTACGTAGAGTGAGAATTCTTTTCTTGTATGGATTTTTCTGCGATTATTTCTGTACCGCTAGATACTGCTGCAGAGCATATATCCCCAGATGATTCTATGAGAAGAAATTTTGGCAACTCTAAGCAGTAATTGATTTGATTTTACTGAATGCCCAAGACTCCTTAAATGGCACTTGCCATCTCGTTCTAAGATCTGATAGAATGCTTATGGTATTATCCAAAAACACCGTATCCTCTTTTATCAAACCGCTTATATAAGCTTGATTAATATCCTGCATTTGGACTATGCGTATTTCTTCGTTTTGCAGAAAGCTCAGATTCATTCTGTTGAATAAATCTAGCTGCAACTCTGAATCTATCTGCTGAAAAATAGCAGTAGCTTTATCTATAGAGCAACCGCTGGCCGCCTCTACCTGCTCATCTACTCCTAGTACTAGTAGCTGGTTATGGAATACATCGAAATCTGCCTTCAGCTGATTGCCATGTGCAGCCCAACTCTCGCAGAATACTGCAAGTTTGGCTTTGGTGTCTGCTATCTCTATAGCGGTTAGTTTTCTATTGGCTACGTATATCCAAATACGCCCGTTTCCTGTAAGTGATGGGAACATAGTGCGAAGATAGTTTTATTCAAACTCAAGTTCAAACTCAAAACACGTTACACGTTTTTAATAGAATGATAAACCGCAAAAAGCAAATTTTCATTGACTCTCTACAGGTTCAGGATTATAAAAATATGAAACTTGAACCTGATTGCAAAACCCCTCCAGTTATCATTATAAATAAACAAATAGAAGACTTCTAAAAGATTCTCTCATTAATGAAAAAAGAGCATTTAGATTTTAATGCTTAATGGACTCGGCAAAAGCACCTCAGGTATTGCTCAACCTTAAACATAGAATCAAAATTCTACGTTAGTTAAAGTTTGCTGCAACCCGGCAAGATGCATCTAGCAATTAAAACATTTGACGAAGTAGCAGGAAAATATCCGCTAGAACCATAATATATTACAGCTCTATCTCAAATAAAAAAGAAGTAAATAATGCCTACATCTCTGTAAGTAAAGTGGCTAAATTGCGGAATAGAAACAACAGCACGTTCAGGGAATTAGCACTCTAAATTTCCTCCTTTTATACATCTTTTTTTAATATGTATAAAACTCTAATGACAACTCTCCTACCTTCGAATACATGAGTAAAAATTATAAGTCAGCATTAGCTATGCTAGTTAGTGTGTTTTTCTTCTGGGGTTTTGTAGCCGCAGGTAACACCATTTTGATTCCCGTATTCAAAAAAAGCCTTGACTTACAACAGTGGCAAGCACAACTTATCGAGTTTTGTTTCTATGTAGCATATGCGGTAGGTGCGTTAGCTTATTATCTAATAGGCAGAGTCAGAGGTAAGGATATCCTCAATACCATTGGATATAAAAATGGCTTAATCTATGGACTACTCATAAGTGCTATTGGTGCATTTTTATTCTTACCTGCTGCCAGTTTTCAATCGTTTCCTTTAATGCTCATTGGACTATTTATTGTTGGATTAGGGTTCTCATTACAGCAGGTTGCGGCAAATCCTTTGGCAATAAGCCTTGGGAGTAAAGAAACCGGAAGTAGCCGACTCAGTATGGCAGGAGGAGTAAATAATGTAGGGACCACAATAGCTCCTATTCTATTAAGCTACGCCATATTTGGAAGTACGGGTACAGCTGAGAATACAGTACTTAGTCTAGAGTCTGTTAGGTTGCCATATCTCATACTTTGTGCTGCGTTTATTATAGTAGCCGTAGCTATTAAATTCTCTAAAATACCTGATCAATTAGCAGATGATGACGGCACATCTGACAATGAAAGACTTCGTATAGCTGACTATCCAAGCCTTTGGTTGGGGATGATCGGTATTTTCGTATATGTAGGTGTAGAAGTAAGTACAGCTGCTAATCTTTCAGAATATCTTAAGATAGAAGCAGGAATATCAGAAGATAATGTTGCTCCCTATATTTCTCTTTTTTGGGGAAGTTTAATGATAGGTAGATGGGCAGCATCCGTAGGTGCATTTAATTTTACTAAGGCTAAGGAAAACATACTTC
>DNBZ01000364.1:0-3870 GCA_003484585.1 Bacteroidota bacterium
ACACAGGTAATGCTAATAAACACTATAGTATAGAAGCTATAATTTTTATAAATACCATAGGGGGCAAAGAATAAAAATGGTTTGATCCAAAGATAGAATAAATCTTGCTATAAACTAAATAATCCTATTTTCGCCTCTTGTAAATCATCATGAAAAACATTACTAAACACTTACTTTTAATTTCTGCTGTTACCTTTTTAGGAGCCTGTACAGAAAGCAATACTCAACTAAAATCTGCCAAGGCTCTATACGAAGTGGCACTGGCTAATAGTGACCCAAGCACCGTAAAAGTAGCTTTAAATCAAATTTTACTCTTAGACTCTAATAACACCATATATCAAGATTCTCTGTCTAGACTATATATAAGTTCCGGAAATTTCGAAGCTGGTCTACGCTATGCAGAAAAAGTATTCAACGCTGGCAAAGCAGATATAAAGCTAAAAGAGAATATGGCTCTTGCATATCAACAAATAGGAAAAACTGACAAGGCTGAACAATTTGTAAATTCACTGAAGATTGAAACGAATGATTACAAGTACGAATACCAAAAATTAGTTATCTCGTATGAAAACCGAGATCAAATACTATTTGATAGCTTAAGTAAAAGCATACTTGCAGAAATAGAAATAGATTCTCTAGTGGCTAGAACAACTGTACCTATGCCAGGTCCAGTATCAGGAGTAAACCAACTGGTACCTCTAAAAGCTGCAACGTATTTCTTGATAGGCAATAATGCTTTAGAGAACAACAGAGACGTAAATACTGCAGTAGAATATCTGCAAAAAAGTCTTCAAGAGTATGGCGAATTTGAAATGTCTCGCTATGTACTTATGGAAATAGAAAAGATGATGATGGCCTCTAGAAGGTAACTTAATCCTTCTGCCAGATTGTTTCTGCTTTACCTTCTAATCTAAGGTACTCTCTACTTAATACAAATAGATAGTCGCTAAGTCTATTTAAGTATTGTAAGATAAGTGAATACTTATCTTCTTCTAATCCCACTATTCTACGCTCAGCTCTTCGGCAAATACATCTAGCTAAATGTGTGTGTGCACTTATTATTGAGCCACCAGGAAGAATGAAGTTTTTAAGCCTTGGCAGACCTTTTTCTAATCTGTCTATCTCTTTTTCTAGTAGTTCAATATCTGACAATTGAATCGATGGTAATTCAAAACTTAAATCATTCTCTGAGGCTAGAATACTCCCAGCATTGAACAATTTATGCTGAATTGTTTTTAAAAAATTCGCGTACTCCTCATTACTACAAGCTATTATGCCGATAGCAGAATTGAGCTCATCTACTGTGCCGTAAGCTTCTATTTTGTCATGAGCTTTACTAACTCGAGTCCCACCTACTAATGATGTTTGACCTTTGTCTCCGCCTTTTGTATAAATCTTCATACTATCTATGTTAACGTTCGGAAGTGGCATATTGATTTGCCATTTTACCATCTATCATTCTAATGGTGCGTTTAGCATACTTTGCAATATCTTCTTCATGAGTCACCATAACCACTGTATTTCCTTCTGCGTGTATCTCTTCGAATAATGCCATTATTTCCAAACTACTTTTACTATCTAAGTTACCTGTAGGCTCATCGGCTAATACAATAGATGGGTTATTGATCAATGCTCTGGCAATGGCTACTCGCTGTCTCTGGCCGCCACTAAGCTCATTTGGCTTATGGTCTCCCCTATCTCCTAATCCAACTTTTTCTAGAACCACTTGTGCTCTTTCTAGTCTTTCTTTTTTAGCAACACCAGCATAAACGAGTGGCAACGCCACATTTTCAAGTGCACTTGTGCGTGGCAGCAGATTAAACGATTGAAAAACAAACCCAATCTCTACGTTTCTAACTGTGGCAAGATCATCATCAGTCATTGTACTTACATTGGTTCCGTTTAGCAAATAAGTACCACTGCTAGGTGAGTCTAAGCAACCTATCACATTCATAAGTGTGGACTTTCCTGAGCCAGATGGGCCCATGAGTGCTACATATTCCCCTTTGTCAATAGTACAATCTAAGCCGTCTAAAGCATTGATCTGTGTACCACCCATTTGATATATTTTATAGATATCCTTTAAATCTATGAGAGCCATTACTTGGTTATTACTTTAGGAACTTTGAAATAATCAGAATCTGAGGATGGTGCATTTTTAAAAGCAAGCGATTTATCGATACCTGATTTTACAAGGTCTTCTCTAAGCACATTCTGCTCTTGACTTAGATAAATGAGTGGCTCTACACCAGCAGTGTCTAGCTCATCTAACTTAGTACAAAATGCTAATATCTTATCTAAATCTCTTGCTATAGCCAGCTTCTCTTCAGCATTAAACTCAAGGCGAGCTAAGTGAGATAGTTCTTCTATTTTCTTATCATCTATTATCATAATGCATTCATTTCGTTAAACTTATTTTCAATAATACGAAAGACTTGGTCAGCTAACATCTGTTCATCACCTGGTTTTAGATTTTTGGTAGGTATGGGTCGATGAACGTGCATTCTCATCTTACCAGGGGTGCCAGCAGGAATGAATTCTCCACTCGGTAATCTCTTCCAATTATCTGGTAGCGTAATAGGAACTATTTCTATTCCATAATCCATAGCCATTTTAAATGGTCCTAGCTTGAATTTTCTCATTTTAGGCACATCTGGACCTATTCCGCCTTCTGGGAAGTTAAGTAAACTTATACCCGTTTTCAATTTCTTATTGGCCAAATAGTATGCTCTCATAGCTCCCTCCTTAGATCGCCTGTCTACAGGCATATCCAAAGTTCTGAAAAATATTTTGAATAAGGGAATACTTGCTAGCTCTTTTTTAGCCATAAAACTAAAGAAAAATGGCATTTGAGTATTTACTGAAACTATATCAAAGTATGAAAAGTGATTTGGGGTAAAAATGTAAACCTTGTCGTGGCTTAATTCTTCCTCAAAAGTTACCTCACTTCTCAGACCTGACATAAACATCAAAAACTTACCCCAGTACCTTCTTAATGTATGTGCATTTCTATACCATTTAGGCTTAGAGAGTATAATAAAAAAAAATGGATATAATACTAGAAAGGTCAGTAAGAAGGATACGAAGAAACATAGTGTCCATATGTACTTAGGTAATTTTCTTATCACCCGTTTAGAAGTTCAGAAAGTTTGTGAGCTTGTACATTCAAAAAATCTTTCAATGGTTTTTCAGCCATCATTTTCATCATGAAGTTAAGATCTGCATTAATAACGGCTTGTACTTCTGTAGTACCTACAGAAGATTCTATCAAACTCCAATTTAAATCAAACTTAAATGGAACTTTGTTTTGAGGCACCATTACTATTTTAGTAGGTTCTACTTGCTCAGTGATAGCTAGCTCTACTTTCCCGATTCCTTCTATATCAAGTGTAGCAGCAGTTTCCGTAGCTTCAAAAGACCTCACTTTACTGGGCATTAATACTTCGTAATTTGCAGGAATGCTTAAATATGCATAGACCTCAGCTATCGATTTATTAATTGTTTTATTTTCACTTTCTATCTTTACCATTATTCTTCATACATCATATTTTTACCAATAAAAGCAGCCATAAGGATGGACAATACTAGCCCCGTGACTAGGCTACCGCCTATGGTTACCAGAGAATATCCTATAGGTTCATATTGCCTTGCAATTTGCCCTTTTATGATATCTAGTTCCATCTCTTTATCTGCAGGTTTTATGAGCTCATCTGCATCTACCTTAGCTGCAGCTACTACAAAAGCCTCTTCTGCTCGTGGCTGATAAAACTCACCAGAAGGTGAGTACAAGTACAAGAAAACTATAATCATAACCCCCGCTCTAATGAGAGAAATGAGAAGTCCACTTAATATTGTACGAGCAATACTTAT